>JAWOMQ010000222.1:0-14945 GCA_033852415.1 Bacteroidota bacterium | reverse complement strand
GATTCTTCTTTTTGCCTGCTCGGGCGAAACGACAGAAGGCGTCATTCACATCCAGTGTGAGGGCCGTACAATTGATCGCCGCGTATCCCTTGATGCGAACGAAGGTGTGCTGTTACGGCTTCCGTTTTCAGGATCCGGTCACAGCTCACAAGGAGAACAGGGGTGATTCGGATCTGCACGATTACTGCCACTTTGCTGGCACTCCTTCTCGTGATTTCCCTGCTTCATGCACAGAAACGAGCACCGGGTTTGGAACCGCTCAGGATTCCGTTCGATAAAGGGTATGGACAGGTGGAGGTGGGGGGACCGTTCGTTGGAGCTGAATTCCATTCGAGCCGACCTCTCCCGTCACGCATTAGTTTCTACTACCCCGTAGCTAACAGCATCGATTTGAGCACTGATTATTGGAAGCGGGGTGAATCAATGCCGCTGGCAGTGGGGATGGAGGTCGATGGGGATCCACGGCGATGGGTGGGGATGGAAGGATGGTCATATGTCCTGAGCCCTCACAGGGTTTGTTTCCATCGGGTGGAGGGGGATTTCCAGATATCTATGACGTACCAATTTTGCCTTCATGAACCTGCGATGGTACGAACGATCACGCTTAGGAATACATCGCGGATGGCCCACACGCTTTATCTGTACACGCATTTCAAAAGCGTGCTGCGAACGTGCCAGACATATGCGCGGATCGATTCAGCAAGGACACGATATGATTCCCTCACACATACGGCAGAACTTGATTTTGATGAACCGACTACAGATACTGCTTCGGTCTTTGTTGAAGACGTAGGATATAAACCATCGCACGTCACATTTGACGCCAAGCAATTGTCACCAGATGATGCGGGTACATCACGATGGACTCGATTGTCCGGTTCTTTGTCGGACAGCGCTTGGGGATATGAGAGGCGGCCAGCTTTTATCGCGTCGGATTATCGGACACGCATGCGCGCCGGGGATTCACTCAACATTGTTCAGTTGATTGGAAGCTGCCGGAGAAATGAGGTCTCTGATCTTGCCCGACGCCTCTCGACGAGTTGGAATCGAGAAGTTCAAGCTTATGAGAGACGGGTCATACAAAAATCAGAATCCGATTCGAGGCTTACGACTGGCAGAACTTCCCTCGACAGGTCTGCACTCTGGGCAAAGGCTCTTCTGACGACAAACGCACATTATCTCAAAGGCGAGATTGTCCCCATGCCGTGCCCAGCAGAATACAATTTCTTTTTCACGCATGATGTTCTCATGACAGATCTTGGAGCAGTGAATTTTGATCTCGTCCGTGTGAAAAGGGATCTCCAATATATTGCTTCGCTCGCCAGAAATAATATCATCCCTCATGCATATTACTGGCGCGATGACGGCTTCAAAACGGAATACTGTACCCCGGACAACTGGAATCATTTTTGGTTTATCCTCACCTCGGGTGCGTACTTGCGTCACTCGTTCGATAGCTCATTCGTGCGCACGGTCTATCCATTATTGACCGCAAGTCTTGAGGAGATCCTCACTCAGGTGAAATCCGACCACCTGATGTACGCATTTCGTCCGGACTGGTGGGATATCGGACATCTTGAAGGATCGAGAGCGTACACCACGATCCTGTCAATCCGGGCACTCCGGGAATATCTTTTCATATCCTCATTTCTTCAAGGGGGGAAGGGGAAACTCCACGAGTACGAAGTTTTGGCAGATTCCATCCAATCGGCCTTATGCGATCGGCTGTGGGATGATACTGCCCAGTACCTGATGAATTTCAATGCGGGAAAGCAGGACGAGCACATTTACATGGGATCGCTGCTTGCTGTGGCGTTTGGTTATCTCGATGACAGGCATTCGTTGCAGCTCGTTCATACCGCGTCGCAGCGGCTACTCGACCAGAATCTGGGGATCCGGACTGTTATGCCACCGGATTTCGATTCCCCGCCATCAATCGCATACTATAAATTCGCCGGCGAGGAAGCCGGCAAGCCATTTTTTTACATAAACGGGGGCGTTTGGCCTCATGATAACTCGTGGTTTGCACTTGCTCTTAACAGTCTCGGTAAGGATACGGAAGCGTTGGAATTCGTCGAACGAACCATGACGATCGATGGCATTATGCACAGCCCAAAGGGACAGCCCGCAATGTACGAGTACCGCTTCGCGGATACCGCCTCGCCGGAGTACGGCATGATCGACAAACCTTCCTTCCTCTGGGCTGGAGGATATTACCTGAAGACCCTCTACTCACTGTACGGGCTCTCTGAAAACGAGTGGAATCTATCCTTCCATGGAACGACGAAGAAAGAGCGAGCCACATACTCCCTTGAGTTTGGTCGCAAAAAGACTGTTTATTTTCATTCCGGCGGGCGCTATCTTGAAACGTTCGTCAGCGGGTCGTCGAACATTCCGTCGGTGGTGCTTCCCGTTGATCAACGTGATAAAGGTGATGTTTACCGTGTTGCCTTCGGGAAAGCAGGGCGTTCATATCTACAATGGATTGATGCCATAGTACATCGTGTCTATCGGGATAAAAGTGGCATGTTAAATTGTATGATTTCTTCGTTCAAGGGACACTTGACCAGTGCAAGAGTTGTGTCACAGTCCGCTCCGAAAAAGATTTTCTTGGATGGCATTCCAATGTCGGATCTAAAGCAGATTCGGACCATTGATGGTGTGAATACATATCAGATTACCTTCACCGCAGGAACAGGTTTACAAAATCTCCAAATATATTTCTGAATGCAGAATGAAAGCCGCCCTTTTCGATAAGTCTCATGCCTTGAGCATAGTATCAAGAGAACTCCGGGATCCGAAAGCCGATGAGATCGTTGTGAGAGTAGAGGCATGTGGAGTTTGTGGAACCGATCTCCATATAGTGGAGGGGAGTTCACGCTCGACACCCCCGGTTGTTCTTGGGCACGAATATGCGGGCATCATTGCCGGCCTGGGAGCGAGAGTCGAAGGATTCTCAGTGGGTGAGCGTGTTGCGATTGACCCTAACATAGCGTGTGGTCACTGCTTTTTCTGTCGAAAAGGTGAGACGCATCTTTGTACAAATCTCAAGGCACTTGGTGTTGACCTCGATGGAGGAATGGCTGAGTATTCGGTGGTGCCTGCGTTGCAGGTTCACAAAGTACCTGAAGCACTTTCGGCGGAGGCCGCAGCCTTCATCGAGCCGGTTTCATGTGCTGTGCACGGCATCGATCGGGCGCGCATCAGGGCCGGCGATACGGTCGCAATTGTGGGTGCCGGTACGATTGGTCTCCTCATGCTCCAACTCGTAAAATCGGCAGGTGCTGCCCGGACTATTGTGATCGAACCCCTTGCGCCAAAGCAGATGTTGGCTCGTGAAGTGGGGGCTGACATTGTGCTTGCCCCCGGAGATGCCGTCACAGCGGTCCGTGATTTTACACGGGTCGGTGCCGACGTGGTTATTGAATGTGTGGGCAAGGTGCAGTCGATGCAGCAGGCCATTTCGCTCGCTCGCCGGGGAGGAACTGTCATGGTTTTTGGAGTGTGTTCCATAGGTGAAAAGATTCAGGTCGAGCCGAACGAAATCTACTTCAGAGAGCTTACCATCGTAGGATCTTATGTGAATCCACATACCTTTTCACGGGCGATTGCGTTGCTCGCTGCCGGTGTGGTGAGCATGGAAAAATTCACTCTTTCGATATTCGATCTGGAGGATGTCCACGCGGCTCTTTCATATCTTCGCGAAGGTAAATCCATAAAAAGTATTGTTCATCCCAGTCGATGAAAAGAAACCCTTTGATAGTGTGTGTTGGTGAAGCGCTAGTCGACTTTTTTGCGACCGGGCGGGTCTCATCCCATTCAGAATCCCCTACCTTCACTGGTCACCCGGGTGGGGCAGCTGCTAATGTTTCTGTTGGGATCTCCAAACTCGGTGTCCGGTCTGCCTTCATCGGGTCGCTCGGGGACGATGGTTTCGGAAATTATGTACGGAAGGAGCTGGTGAGGCACGGCGTCGACGTATCCGGTGTGCTTATGCTGAATGAGTTCAAGACGAGGCTGGCGTTTGTCTCAGTTTCACCTCGCGGGGAGCGTGATTTCGAATTTTGGGAGCGTGTACCCGCTGATACGCGCCTGCGGCTTTCACAGAAGATAGTGAAGGGCATCTCGAGATCGCATATTGTCCATTTTAGTTCGTTCTTATTGCTCCACGAGCCATCGCGGTCAACGAGCCTGAACGTCGCGGCGCAAGTTCGTGCCGGGGGCTGCCTAGTCTCCTTCGATCCAAATCTGAGATTATCGCTCTGGAAATCGCTGGATACCGCTCGTCTCGTCCATCTGAAGATGATAAGAAGATGCAATATTCTCAGATTGAATATGGAAGAAGCCTTTTTTTTGGGCAATAGACGATCGCTTACCTCGGCTGTGGGGTGGCTCCATGAAACTGGCCCTTCGGTCGTAGTGGTCACCCTGGGGGAAGATGGTTGCTATTGTTCCACCCCGCGGGGTTCCGCATTCGTTCCACCCTTCAAAGTGAGAGTAAAAGATACGACCGGCTGTGGAGACGGCTTTCTGGCTGGTTTGCTCACTGGGATAGTTCTCGAACGCAAAACTATTGATCAGATACCTCTTCCTTGCTGGTTTAACATATGCCGGCGTGCTAACGCAGTCGGGGCGCTCACCGCAACAAAACAGGGAGTTATTGACGCCTTGCCGACCAAGGAAGAGCTTCTTCGATTTTTGAAAAGGGGGGCATGGTGAGAAGAATTGTACTGCTGATGTTCCTTCTCCTTATGAGTCCCCTGGTGCGCACTCAAACGGGAACGTCATTAATAAATTTCTCTCACCTTGTCTCTCTCACCGAGCGAATTATGTTTGAAAATGACTCGGTCGACATTGTTCATATCTATTCCAATTATCCGAACTATGATTGGGTTGCAGCGGCAGAATCGGGAGAAGAAGGAATCGCATGCGTCGATGATGCAGCCCGTGCCGCGCTCCTTTACCTCCGCAATTTTGAGCTTACCAGGGATACCGTAAATTTGACTCGCGCCCGATACCTGGTTAAGTTTGTCCAACACATGGAAACTGATGATGGAATGTTTTACAACTTTATCCGCCCCGATCATTCAATCAATACGAAGGGGCGCACAAGCTTCAGTTCGTTCGGTTGGTGGGCAGCCCGTGGACTCTGGTGTCTCGCGGCAGGGTATCGTGCCTTCCGGACCATCGACCCGGCATTTGCTGAATCGCTTAAGGGCGGTGTTGAAAGAACCTTTCCGCATATCGATTCTCTTCTTCAACACTACAACTCGTTTAAGACCGTTAAAGGACTTCGTGTACCTCGATGGCTGCTGTATGAATCCGGATCGGATGTCACCTCGGTATTAGTTCTTGGTTTGTCGGAATACCTTGCTGTCTCTCATAATCCGAAAGTGAAAATGTACATTCGCAAATTTGCGGATGGTTTGATTGCAATGCAAAACGGTAATCTGAAGAAATTCCCCTATGGGGCGCACCGCTCGTGGGAGACAATGTGGCATATGTGGGGGAACGATCAAAGCTATGCGCTGGCAGTCGCGGGAACGCTTCTGCACAACAAGGAGATGATTGCATCTGCCGAACGAGAAGCCAGAGGCTTTTTCACCAGGCTTTTGATCGAAGGATTCAAGAAGGAAATGGATGTGGCATCCGATTCTTCTGTCCAGGTGTACGATCAAATCGCGTACGGGGTGCGGCCAATGGTAGCAGGTCTCCTGCATCTGTATCGCGCAACCCGAAAGCCGGACTATCTCACGATGGCTGGACTGGCAGCTTCCTGGCTGTTTGGGAATAACGTGGCGCATCAGGTGATGTACGACTCTTCGACGGGAATTTGCTATGACGGCATCAGGGATTCAGTCACGGTGAACAAAAATTCTGGGGCGGAGTCGACCATCGAGGCTTTGTGGACTCTCGTAGAACTCGCTGCCTATCCTCGCGCAGTGAGGTGTTGTCAGGCTTTGAAGGTTGCTCAGACGAAGGACGGAAATCTGGAGTCTGCGCTCTTTCAAACGCCCGGCGGAGAGAAAATCAGTGTCGCTTTGGACCTCCGGAAAGGCAGGATGAAGGTTAATCAAGTTAGGGGTGGCGGAAAATCTTCGGCAGGAAAGCGATCAGAATGAAAAAAGGGCACTTTGGAGCATGGGAATTACTCCTGCTTGTTCAGGTTCTCATGGGGGAAAGCTTTTCTCAACAAGTTACAGTTCCACGGATTGACCTGATGCCAAATCTCCCCTCACCATACCTCATGCGGGATTGGAAGCGCGTAGCCCGGGGATATGATTCTCTCGTTTTCGATTTTTCCCGAACCGGCACCTACCTTCCGCTAGTGTGGTTGAATACGAATACGGTAAACTACCCTGCCCAGATAAGTTTCGGACTCAATACGGTTGTGGGTACGACCGTGCCGACCTCAGCTGAAGCGATCAATTGTCTCCCTGCTGTCGTAGGTGCGACGCTCGCTGACATAAGCAAGTCGGACCAGAATGGATATAACTGGGCGGTGATGTGCGAGGAATGGTTCAACAGGCGCCCGGAGCAAAATGTCTACAAGAACCATCCTGTGGACGATACGGGGGATGATTGGTGGTATGAAACCATGCCGAATGTCTTTTTTTATCAGCTCAACTGGTTTTATCCTGGCATCGGCGATTTTGACAATCAGTTTACCACTGTCGCAGACCGCTGGCTCCTTGTCGTGCAGACGATGGGAGGGAGTCCGACGCCCTGGCAAATCCCAAATATGGACCATAGAGGATGGTACCTGCAAACAATGACTCCCGAGAATAGCGGTGTCCACGAACCCGAAGCGGCCGGCGCCATCGGATGGATTCTATATCAGGCATGGATTTCAACTCATCAGCTGAAGTATAGAATGGGAGCAGAGTGGGCCATGGAGTTTCTGAACAGTCTCACGTCAAATCCCTCATATGAGCTCCAGCTCTCCTATGGCACGTACCTGGCTGCCCGAATGAACGCAGAACTTGGTACCACCTATGACGTGGAAAAAATGGTGAATTGGTGCTTCAATGTCGGTCCTTTACGCTCCTGGGGAGCGATGGTTGGAACCTGGGGTGGTTACGATTGTAGTGGACTCATCGGTGAAGTGAATGGTGTGAACAATTATGCCTTCGCAATGAACACCTTTGAACAAATTGGCGCTCTCGTACCGATGACCAGGTACGATTGCCGTTTCGCGCGAGAGATTGGGAAATGGGTTCTTAATGCGTCGAATGCTTCGCGGCTTTTCTACCCGGACTATCTTCCCGCCGCGAATCAGGATAGTTATTCGTGGGCGCGTCAGTATGATTCCAATTCTGTCATTGCACATGAAGCATTGCGGCAATACAATGGAGGTACCTCACCATTCGCGACGGGGGATGCGATTAGCGGCGGTTGGGGGGCAACCACTCTGACCCTGTATGGGTCATCACATATCGGCATCCTCGCGGGCATAATCGACACCACCAATGTCCCCGGTATCCTACGGCTCAACGTCCTCAAGACTGATTACTACCATGCGGCAGCATATCCGTCGTTTTTGTACTACAATCCTTACGACTCGAGCGAAACTGTGACCATCGACGTTGGCATAGGTCTGCATGATGTTTATGATGCCGCTAATCATCAGTTCGTCCTGACCGGGGTATCAGATCTGCAAGGAGTTTCTATCCCCGGGAATTCCGCTTCTCTGCTGGTGATTACTCCCTCGGGAGGAGAAGTGACCTATCAGCTCGACAAAATGCTGGTCAACGGGATAACGGTTGATTATCATTCCGGTTACCCTGTGACTAATCATCCCCCTCGTATTAAAGCACTCGCTCCAGACAGGTCCACAGTGCTTCGAGGGGATACAGTCACTGTGTATTGCACAGCCGTCGATAACGATTCCGACTCTTTGTCATATTCGTGGGGAGTCGATGGAGGTTCACAAATCGGGACGGGCTCACAAATCCGCTGGGCCGCACCCTCCGTGACAGGGACTGATACATTGAGATGCATTGTGGGGGACGGCAAGGGAGGGTTTGACACAGCTTCATTTTCGATTTTAGTCGTGAGTATGCTTAATCAACCTCCGCAAATTCTGCAAATGACTGCAATGCCGAGAAAGGTCGATCTCGATTCAACAAGTACGCTTACTTGTTCAGCGTACGATCTGGATGGAGACACTTTGTCATATGCCTGGGCGTCGAATGAGGGATCCATCACGGGCAGTGGGTCAAATATCCGGTGGACGGCTCCACATTTGCCGGGGAATTATTTAGTCTACTGCACAGTAGATGACGCGCATGGGAATAGCGCGGTCGACAGCATTGGTCTCGAGGTCAGGGATTTCACTCAAACTCAACAGGGGCAGCTCGTATTGTACCTGCCGTTTAATGGGAATCCAAACGACGCCAGCGGATTCAATCAAATGGTGACAAGCTATGGAGCGACGCTGACTGCCGACCACTCAGGGAACCTGAATTCCGCGTATTCATTCAATGGCTCGACCAGTTTCATGGATGTCAGAAATGATTCTCTTCTTAATTTCCAGAATGCCATTAGCGTCTCTTTTTGGATGAATGTTGGGGCATTTTATACAAGGGAACAATATCCAATTTCTCACGGTAACTGGACGAATCGTTGGAAGATCTCCATCAGCAGCGATCATCTTCGATGGACGGTCAAAACTTCGACGATTGTTAAAGATCTTGATTCTGATACAGAGTTAATGCTCAACACATGGTATCATGTGACGGCCGTTTACAATGGCGCGGATTTTGAAGTGTATCTCAATGGGAATCTCGATGCATTCACTTCGTTGTCGGGGCCGATTGCCACCACCAACATCGATCTGTCGATAGGGCAGGATCTGCCTACCGACCAGCAGTATAATTTCAAGGGAATACTCGACGATGTACGTGTCTATAATTATGGTTTATCGATGCAGGAAATCCGCCAATTAGCCGGCCTCAGCACCGGAGTCAAGGAAATCCGGCAGGGTGAAATTCCGTCGGCAATCGAACTCGATCAAAATTATCCGAATCCGTTCAACCCGGCGACATCCATCAGATTCGGGGTTCCCAGAAAGACCCATGTATCGATCAGTGTATTCACCGTTGCGGGTCAGTTGGTGCGCACATTGTTTGATGGAGTAAAGGAGCCCGGATTCCAAACCCTGATTTGGGATGCGCATAGCTTTTCCAGCGGTGTCTACTTTTGCAGACTCGCCACTCCCGACGGTGTAATAACAAAGAAGCTCATATTACTTCGCTAGCTCTTTGGCCATGAATACTTTAAGTCTCAACGGGTCGTGGAAATTCAAAGCAATCGACCACTATAAACGGCTTCCGAGGGAACATCATAAAGTACTTCGCTGGATGAATGGCTATGTTCCCGGCACAGTGCATACTGATTTGCTTGCAGAAGGGATTATAGATGACCCGTTCTACCGGATGAACGAAAATGCTGTTCAGTGGATTGAATCACAGCAATGGCTCTACGCGCGCGATTTCACCATTAACCCAAAATTCCTGAAATGCGACCAAGTCCACCTCGTGGCGGAAGGGCTGGACACGTATGCAAAAATATGGATTAACGGGCGGTCTGTGGGGAAAACGTCGAACATGTTCGTCGAGCATCGGTTTGAGGTTAAGAAATATCTTCGCGGGGGCAGGAATCGCATGGAGATCCTGTTTGACTCGCCCACGATTCATGCCCGGAATCTGGAGCGGCGTCATGGTGCCCTGCAAGTGGCCTTGGAGCCACATCGAGTTTATATCCGCAAAGCCCAGTATTCGTTCGGATGGGATTGGGGGCCGAAACTGACAACATCAGGAATCTGGCGCGGCATCTCCCTCAAGAGCTTGACAGGTGGAAGATTGTTGAATCCGTTCGTGAAGGTTCTGTCTATCGCCAGAAATTCGGCTCTAGTGGAAGTATCAGTTGCTGTAGAACGCTATAATGATCATCCGTACACAGTGAGAACGAACCTTGCGGGAGAAAAATGGTGTGCTGAACTTGACACAATCGTGAAGGGCAGGACTGTGAAATTCCGCGCCCGGATCACCAATCCTGAATTGTGGTGGCCGAACGGATATGGCAAGCAACCTATGTATAGGGCACTGTTCACGTTGCTGCAAGATGGAAAGGTGCTCCATCAGGTTGAATCCCCCTTTGCATTGCGGTCGATCGAGCTTGTTCAGCAGCCTGATATCGAAGGGCGTTCGTTCCTTTTCAAGGTGAACGGTATTAAAATCTATTGTAAAGGAGCAGATTGGATACCAGGAGATAGCTTCCTCCCGCGGATGAATGGCGAGAAGTATGAGACGCTTTTACGGCGAGCAAGGGATGCTCACATGAACATGATTCGTGTGTGGGGAGGCGGAATCTACGAGGACGACTGCTTCTATGCACTCTGCGACAGATTAGGCTTGATGGTATGGCAGGATTTTATGTTTGCGTGCGGGGAATATCCTGAGGAGAAATCGTTTCTGAAGGCGGTCCGCGATGAGGCCGAGTTTGTTGTTACGCGCCTTCGGAATCATCCAAGCATTGTTATCTGGTGCGGCAATAATGAATGTGAATGGCTTTACTGCATGCAACACCCCAACAAAATCCCCGATCACATGCGCGGGTCCAAAATCTTCCGTGACTTACTGCCGCAGGTGTGCAAATTCTTGGATGGAACGAGACCCTATTGGAGGAGCTCCCCCTTCGGCCATGGTTTCCCGAATGCAGAGACGAATGGGAATCACCACCAGTGGGCGGTTTGGAGCTCCTGGAAGGATTACCCGGAATACGAACACGATCGCGGCCGCTTCGTAACTGAGTTCGGATTCCAGGCGCCCCCCAACAAACGGACATTTGACGAGATAACGATCGCGGCAGATCGGTATCCGCAATCTCGCGTGATAGAGCACCACAATAAGCAGGTTGAGGGGACTGAACGGCTGCTTCGGTTCCAGGCCGCTCACTTTAGGTTGAGCAACACCTTCTCTGGATTCATCTATCAGGGCCAGGTCGTTCAAGCCGACGCTCTGAAATGCGCCGCTGAGCACTGGCGGAGGAGGAAATTCAGAACAGCGGGATCACTATTCTGGCAATTGAACGACTGTTGGCCAGTGAGCAGCTGGTCAATTATCGATAGCGCCCTACGGCCGAAGGCGGCATATTTTGCTGCGAAGCGGTTCTTCAATCCTCTGTCGCTCAGTTTCAAAAAAGTAAGTTCGGGTATTGAATGTTGGGTGACAAACGATCGGTTAGCGCCTGTGCATCTGTCGCTGGCGCTTCGGATTCTGTCTTTTTCCGGGAAGCAGCTTTGGAGGAAAAGCCTGGAAATCAAGGTCCCCCAGAATCGATCCGTTAGGGTCTGTTATGTGAAATCAGATGTCTATGATATATACGATCCAAGCTCGGTCTATCTTGTCGGGACACTCACAAGGCGGGGTGATATAATTTCAGAAAACCGGATCTTTTTTGCGGAACCAAAACATTGGCATAAAAGGGAGGGACGCATTCGACTCCGTGTAAGACGGATTGGCCCGGGCGCATTTGCTGTCACAATCGGATCACCGGTTTTTCTGAAAGCAGTTTGTCTTGACATGGATGGAGAGGATGTATTTTTTGACGACAATTATTTCGATCTCGACGGAGGAGGGAGTAAGACAGTTACCTTTGAATCCTTGTACCGATTGCGTGAAGTTCGAAAGCGGATTGGTGCGTGCTGGATTTAAGACTCCATTATGAGGTGATATACATCTCCAATTCTTTCTTGCTGATCTTCCCGCCGAGGACAACGCTATCCGCACCTGCGTAGGACAGATAAAGGTCCCCCTCAAAGATGTAAGCCCCGCAGACAAATAATACATTAGCCAGACCAAGATCGGCAACCGGAGTGGTTTCGGCTGCTGTTTCCGGACGGAGGAGGGGTTCATTTCTCTTGACAATGAGAGGCCGCCGGGTGAAATCCACAACTGCTATTCCTAGGTCATACTCCCGTTCACCACTTCGGCTTCGTTTTCCAATATGATAAATTATCAGAAATTTGTTCTCTTTCAGGAAAATGGGCGGGGCTCCGCCCCCAATCCAGACGTCAACGAATGCCGGGTCAGGTATCGGTTCAAGAAGTACACCGCGGCTTCGCCACTTGCCAAACGGATCATCTGCTTCGGCCCAGTGAATTGACATTGCGTGTTTCCCCTCCATTGGCCGATGGAGCATCACGTAACGATCCCCAATCTTCCTATCGAAAAGCATCCCGTTCTTGTTCTGGATGGAATTGAAGTTTCCCTCAACCAGGCCGTGTTTTTCCCAGTGAATGAAATCCGTCGTGGATGCCATCGCGATCCGAATCCTGTTTTCAGGAGAACCCGAAGAATAGGCAGTATAGACCATAACAAATCGATTTCCAACCTTCGTTATCCGCCCATCCTCCACACCCAGATTGTCATATTCTGTGTCTGGAATAATTACAGGTTGAGTGTGTCGGGCGAGGAGTTGCAGAGTTGGACTTAGGATCGCCAGACCGATTGATGAGTGACTGTAATCATATTCATCTGTCGATTCTCCCTGTGCCCTGTAAAGGAGGAAGCAAAGCCCGGCTTCGTGAATAAGCTTCGTCCTGATTCTCGAACTGAACGGAAGCTGCCCGATAATCCGAGATAGACGGGGAGATCGACGTACAAACACGCAGGCAGGATTGAACGTAACTTTGCTTTCCCACTGGTGGTCGGATACTGGTTGTACCAAAGGCTTGCCGCCATTCAACCGAAGGATCTTGGGTGTTGATCGTGTCATCGTGAGATCTGAATTCAGTTTATGAGGATTCGGAGCAAAGTGTGAGGGATCTCCAGTTCTCACTTCGTCCCCGCTTAATCGTTCTTCACGCAAATCCGGGGTCCAGCAACACAAATCGAGAGTCCCCTCAAACGTATCACGATATGAATTTGTGGAATTTCCCACTTCAGAGCAAATCAGTTTTGCTCGGAGGTTATGACCGTGACCAAATTATTCTCCTTGGCAAAAATATATCTTTTCGAGAGAGGTCCGCCGCTGCTTGCGTCGGATCGACTAAACTGATGCATGACTCGTTTAACTGGGAATGCATTAAATACGCGTCCGGACGGTATTAGCGACATTCCCTCATGTGGTCTCTCTGAGTCAAATCCATCCTCTTCCCCGAAAATCATGAATCCGCTTGAAATTACCAAATTTGCCATTATTGGAATTTGACTACGTACTTTTACCACCCCGAATAGGTCACAAATGCGTATTTACAACACTAGGGTAGTTTCTTATATTGGACACAGGATCCCATCTTCAATGAGTGGATTAGACACCCCGGATTAGGAGGCACCGGGGTATTTTTTTATGCGTGGCCAGAAGACCGATAGATCCTATTCTCGCCTCAGAGTCGCGGTTGATTAATCTCCTGTACACATTAGTATCCCCCCCAATTATGAATATTATTGTAACCCCGGGATCTCGACACGGCTCCTACTTCAGCCAATTGCACGCCCCGCTTTTCAAATCCTTGGCATCTCATTTTCCAGGGCCGGGGGGATCAGAAGGTGTTGCTTTCTTCTAAATACTTTCGTATCTTCTATACACTGTTAGTAGGGACCTTTAATCACGATCCTGTGAGATCGGAAAGGAGTACAGAATGTTCAGACCACAAGTGTGTTTACACTCAACCTCCTGCATCATGGATGCACGGAGGTTTTTTTTTGACATGCTATGAACCGGACTAAGAAAATTATCGATGGCGCCGGGTTTGAACGCACGTTGACCAGGCTCGCCCATGAAATCATAGAGCGGAACAAGGGAGCTGAAACGATTGCCATTGTTGGCATCCGCACGCGCGGCGAGTTTCTTGCGCGAAGGCTCGCGCGAAAGATTGAAGTGATTGAACGCCGGGAACTTCCTTTCGGAATTTTAGACATCACTCTCTATCGGGATGACCTGAGGGAAAAACTCATCCAACCCGTGATGAAGGGAACAAGAATTCCCTTTGACGTCACGGGCATGGATCTAATACTTGTGGATGATGTTCTCTTTACCGGGCGAACTGTGCGAGCTGCGCTCGATGAGCTCATCGATCTTGGCCGACCAGCAACGATCCAGCTTGCCGTGTTGGTTGACCGCGGTCATCGTGAACTTCCGATAAAAGCCGATTTTGTCGGCAAGAATATACCCACCGCGACTGATGAGGAAGTAAAGGTTCTGATGACAGAGGTGGACGGGGAGGACGCTGTGCTCCTTGTCGCGGAAGAAGGAGAGGCTGAACAATGAGTCTTTCAAGCCGTCACCTGCTTGGATTGGAAGGAATGTCGACGACTGATGTCAACCTTATTCTCGATACAGCGACTTCCTTCCGGGAGGTCCTGGAACGCCCAATCAAAAAAGTCCCTACGCTCCAGGGTAAAACGGTTGTCAATCTTTTCTTCGAGAGCTCGACCCGGACGCGTATTTCCTTCGAACTGGCCGAACGGCGCCTCTCGGCCGATGTCGTGAATTTCTCTGCCGAAGCAAGTAGTCTGAAAAAGGGAGAATCGCTGAAGGACACGGCGAGGAACATCGAAGTGATGAAGGTGGACATGGTCGTTGTTCGCCACGCCGCGGCAGGTGTTCCACATTTCCTCAGCCGGGTGATGAATGCCGCTATCATTAACGCCGGCGATGGAGCCCATGAGCACCCCACTCAGGGACTACTGGATCTCTATTCTCTGCGTGAAAAGTTCGGATCGCTCGAAGGTTTGCGAGTCTGCATAGTCGGGGATATAGCTCACAGCAGGGTGGCGCGATCAAATATCCACGGACTCAAGACGATGGGGGCACGTGTGTCCGTATGCGGTCCCGCGACACTCATTCCTCGTGACCTGGAGAAAATGGGGGTGGCCGTTTACAGCAAAATCCGTGATGCTCTCGATAATGCTGACGCCCTCAATATTCTTCGCATTCAA
>JAWOMQ010000068.1:0-12755 GCA_033852415.1 Bacteroidota bacterium | reverse complement strand
GATATAATTATTACAGGAACAACGCGCGGTGCTGTTTCTGACCTGGATGGAAATTATACAGTCATTAATATTCTCAAAGGACGTTATGAAATAAAGGTTTCTAATTTTGGTTACCACACTATTCAGGATTCAATTGTTTTTGATACGATTGCTGTAATGAAGAAAGATTTCTCATTAGAACCCTTCAAGTCTGGTTGCTCTCTTGATTCATTAGAAGCCATGATAGATATCAAAAACAATACAGTTGGCCTTTTTATTCAATCCGGTATTGTGGCATGGTCACCTACCGAAAGGGCCAAAGAATTTGCAAAGAAATATCACATACAATACTTTGTGGCTGGATGCGTAGGTGAACCAGAGAAATGTCTGGAAGATTACTACAGTGTGATATTTCCGTATCTTGATAAGAAGTATGGAAAGTCGTGGAGGAATGATCTGGATAAAAAGTGGTTCGGGAAATGGATCGATAAGTGGAAATAGATCCCCTCTTCTACCGATTGAACATCAACTTCATCATCTCTCTGATCTTATACCAATCTCTCTGGATATTCGAGTACAATTAGAACTTGGCAGATCTTCCGCAATCCTTAGCCCCAACAATCTCCCGCAAATCTGTGAGAGCTTTTTGTAGCCCATATCTTTCCGCGGAGTAGATGAAGTTCATGTGATTGGAATTGACGAGGGAAATCACTACCATTCCGGTCAGGTGTTGGACCGCATCCATACAAGGATTCGCACGATATTGCAGACGCCTCCTTTCCCCTGCGCATGAGAAATTTTAAGCGACTCTTTATAATTATCACTGGCTTTGTAATACTACTCGCCGGGATTGTGATGGTGTTCCTGCCTGGCCCGGGTCTACTGTTTATCCTCCTTGGACTCGGGATTCTTGCTCAGGAATTAGCATGGGCAAGAGAAATCCTGACGAAAATAAAGAATAAGATCAAAAAGAAAAGCGATAAAGCCTCCCAGCCCAACTGAGTTTTTTGAGATGCTTTACTGATCTAGACTTGCTCTCTATCTGTAGATTACAGCATTTCTTCTTTCCGATTCGAATCCACCCGTTTCTTTCAATTCCATGCGATTCAAATCTCGCCAATCGAATTGAAGGTTATGTCATCCAAGTCAAGTATTTTTAATCATTTAAGTGGGTGAACTGGAACATTCGGCAGCTCCTTTCACAGCATTGTGGCTCTCCTCGTCCACCCGCTCTCCCAGTGCTGTATGCAATCTCATCCCGATTGCCGTGAGTGCATTCAATCTGGGATTGACAATCTCATCCAGTATTCTTAGATTTGTCAGGTCATATCCCGGGAGAAGGTTCGTCCACAATTCTAATTACATTCCACTGCGGGATTAGGATCAACATTTACGACAGCAGAGGCGGTGTGTGAATAAGCAGTTCAGGCTTTTCGTTTTTATTATCCTTGTTTCAAGTCTTGTTGTCGGCATTGCGATTATGCTTGGCACATCGGTGTTCAGCACGCACAGCACGCAGGCTAATAGGGACGGTGTCACAATCGCCCTTGTTCGCATTGCAGCGGATGCATATCAATTCCGGATCCGGCCACATCTGTTCGGCGGCGGGGGCAACAGCTACACAGGATATGCGATCCCGTCGAGGATGTCAGCGGATGCGAATGGTACCTACTCGCTTGTTGCAGTCACCGAACGTTCATGTCAAATCAAAGGCGTGTCAGCCGCCAATACCGATTGGGTTGCCATCTGCACGGCTGACGACACCGGCAATACCAGGATACTCTACGATGGCTGGTAAAATGTCACTTTCCAGCGCGTTCTAAGCTGGTTTTTACATGGAATCCGGAATTTTACAGCGTCGCACTGTGAGAACAGATTTACGAGCGTGACCCGGTATCCGGAAGATTGCCAAGTCGCTCCGATACTCAGCATTTCTACAGATAACCCGAAGTCAATACCTCCCGATGTGTCTCTTATTCTCTCAAAGAATGGCCCTTTCTTTTGCTCTTTTAACGCGGTGAAGGGGTTCTGCGAGAATCCCGCGTGATCTCCCAGATGAAAAAGAATTAATCGTGCACTGAAATCTTTGTCCCACATATAGTTGTTTGCATCGAGCGCTGGTTAAACACTTTTAATTATTGTTTCTGCAGGTGGATTGATTAGATTAAATAGAGAGCCGTATTCGTTGAGGCTGATCCGATGTTCACGTTGACGAAGGTGACGTATGAAAGGCTCTAAGTGCAGGACCCAAAGTCAGCGTGCGGATAGTGGTAATTCCCGGACCGGATGCTGAAATGTATAAACCAATATGCGATCTGCAGAATGTATCACATTCCATAAGGAGAAATTATGTCACCAACACCTTTCTTCCGACCGGTTCTCGATACGCTCAATGACGGCAAAGTAATCCGATCCACCGTTGCGGTAGTCTTGCAGGCCATTGCAGCTGCTGCTTTGATTGGCGGGTTTTACCTGCTCGTGGAGATTTTGAAGGCGTGATTCGATCTTCCCACCGAGGGGACAATAGGGGGTATTGTCTTTGCGGCGTTTGTCGTTGCCGCCGTCTTCACGATTATTCAGATCTTAATTTATCGTGCGGGGAATGTACGCCAGATCGGAGAGGAACAATTTGCCATGATTCCTGTATTTTCCATCCTCATCAAGTCACTCGGTGAAATTTATGCGACACTCGGCATGGCTGTCGGTGTGGGTGGGTGCATATTCATCTGGCTCTCGAAACTAAATCCGCTCGATCTGATGGGTGAAATAGAAAGAGTTTTTCCATCCCTGTTTCCCGAACAGACTTTCTTCGGTGGGGTGCTGTTCCTCGTCTATTTTGGCATAATCTCTTTCGCTGTCTTCATCGGATCATATTTTCTTGCGGAGTCAATGGAAATAATGGTCGGTATTGCCAAGGGCATTCGCTTGTTGCTCGAAGAGCCTGGTCACTCCAGACGGTAGTGAAGGGAATGGAAATTCGATCCCGCAATTGAGTCCCACTTGTATCGTTGGCCCTCCCACAACGTACAAAGCTCGGTTGCGGGACGTTTATTTCATTCGATCAGGATTTTGGGGAAGGAGAGTTGGTTTGTGGATAAAGATTGTTTCTCCTCCCATGAAAAACTATCTTCGTACTTGTCTTCTATAACACCAGATGCCTGAGTCCCCAACCTGATATTCTATTCTTACTTTTGGGGGAGGCGCCTGTCTGGAATTCCTTCTTAACTGGTTATCGATTTCTGGCAGGGTGTTGAAAAAGGGGAGTCGACTGACCACAAAGTCACGAAGGCTCAATGTCTTAGTAATAAAGCTTCAAATCTTGAGCCATTTTGGTCAAGGACTTTGTGTATCTTCGCGTCTTTGTGGTAAGGCTTTTCCTCACTCCAACAGCCTGCCGGCGTATCTTTTCCTCGATTGGTGATTTTTTGCAAAAAAATTCCGTCTACAGGTTGTGTACCGCTGGGGAGGCGACAGCGAGAACACGTGGGCCCTATAGACGGATGATAATTTCTCTTTCAGTATTTCATTCCGCTCCTAAACGTTAAGAAGACTTTTATTAAAAATCAAATCCGGTAGCGCGGCTTGCTCTATGAGCCAGATTACTCACTTTTGGCGAAACTCACAACTTTTGAGAGCGCCGCCAGCAGTTTTTCCGTAGTGTACGGTTTCGTGAGAAATTCTTTGACCATCCCCGCATTTCTCATATACTCTTCGTTCGGGATCATGCCGCTCGATGCGATAATCTTTACGTCCGGATCGATTTTCTGTAATGCACGGATCGTGGCAGGTCCATCCATGATCGGCATCATCATGTCAGTGATGACTGCCTTAATAGCTGTCCGGTGCTGCGCGTAGAGCGCGATCGCTTCTGTTCCGTCGTTTGCGGTCACAACTCTATAACCGTTCGCTTCAAGCGTGTCGCGCGTGATTTCACGAATCGATGCTTCATCGTCAACCACAAGAATCAGTTCCCCTTGGCCCGTCGGCTGCTCGGTTTTCTTCTCTTCTTCGGCGACAACGGAATCCGATCCTTGCGCGGGCAAATAAACTTTGAATGTAGTTCCTTTCCCAATGTCGCTGTAGACATCGACGAACCCACCGTGGCTCTTCACGATGGCAAGCACCGTTGAAAGTCCAAGACCTGTCCCTTTTCCCATCTCCTTTGTGGTAAAAAACGGCTCGAAGATTTTGTCCAGGATTTTTTGTGGAATTCCTGTGCCGGTATCGGAAATCGCGATGCAGACATATCTGCCCGGCCGTGCTTCAAGATTCATCCGTGCGTAGCTCTCGTCGATCGTTGCATTCTCGGCTTTAAGGTGCAATTTCCCCCCGAACGGCATGGCATCCCGGGCATTGACGAAGATATTCAAAAGAACCTGATGTATCTGCGTCGGATCCGCTGAGATTGTCCAGAGTTTCGGCTTCACGTCTGACTGGATCTCAATCATTCGCGGGAACGTCTCGCTCGTAATTTTAACAACCTCATCAATGACGTGCTTTGGTTGAAGAACAACGCGGTCGCCTTCGATTCCACGCGAAAACGCCAGCACCTGCTTTACAACTTCCGAACCGCGCTTCGCGCTCGCGCTGAGCGTATCAAGAATTTTCAATACGTCCGGGTCTTTTATGCGGTTCTGAAGCACCTGGATGGAAAGCATGATGGGGGCAAGAACGTTGTTAAGATCGTGGGCTATTCCCCCCGCAAGGGTACCGATGCTCTCCATCCGCTGCGAGCGGAGAAACTGCTGTTCCAGTTTCTTCTTTTCGGTCACATCCCGCGATACGACGATCACTTTCGACACATGCCCATCGTCCCCTTTTATGACGCTCCCCTGCGACTCGATATGACGAACGGTCCCGTCTTTTGTGAGGAACCTGTATTCCGCCCTGTGCCCGATGCCGGTTCGGACTGTGTCAATGAATATGCGCTTGATCTTTTCCCGGTCTTCGGGATGGATTTCGCGGAAAGAGTCTGTGCCGTAGAGGAGTTCCGGATCGTCCAGAACATATCGGTAAGATGGGCTGTTATATAGTCTTCTCCCGTCGAGATCGAGTACCGCGATCATATCGGCAACGTTTTCGGAAATGAGTCTGAACTGCTCTTCACTTTGCCGGAGTTTGTCTTCCGCCTGTTTACGCTGGATTGCCATGGCAACCTGAGATGAGACGTATTCGAGCATGTGCAGCTCGTTCTTCGTGTACGCCTTGGGATCGGTATAGTGCTGAACGACCATGACCCCGATCGGCTGGTTCTCGATGACAAGCGGCACCCCGACCCAGATCGCCGAAGGTGCTCCAATCACCTCTACCTCTCCACGCCGCCGTAAATCGGCATCGGTTTGCTCGTCGCAGAAGAGGGATTTGCCTGTCCGGAGGACGTACGCGGTGAGACTCTTGCCGAGTTTGACAGGAGGGGAAACAGGGTCGAATTCGTCGATGAAGTACGGAAACGTGATCTGATCGTTCTCCTGATCGTAGAGCGAGATGTAGAAATTCTTTGCGGGCATCACGGTGCCAATGATGTCGTGGACTGACCGGAATAGTTCCTCGAGCGTTTCACTTTTATCGGCGGCATGGGAAATGCGGTATATCGCATTTTGGAGGAGTTCGTTGCGTTTCCGTTCGGTGATGTCCTGCATGACCCCGATCATGCGAACGGGTTTTCCATCACCATCGGTTGTGAAAAGTCCCAGGTCATGGATCAGGACATTGTGTCCCTCCTTATGTTTGAAATTGTACTCCACCTCGTAAGGAGCAATTTTCCTCTCTGCCTCTGTGAGGAGCCGCGTCGCGTTTTCCCTGTCCTGAGGATCGATCAGGGCTTCCCATTGTTCTATCCCTCCGCTCATCTCGTTCACTTCATAACCGAGGACCTGTTTCACGCTCCCGCTCCATGTGATAGCGCCGGTGGAGAGGTCGTAATCATAGACAACCTGGCGTGAAGCCGATGCGACGAGCTCGTAGCGCTGTTTCCATTCGTCGATCTCCTGCTGGGCGTGGAGGCGGTCGGTGACGTCGCGCAGGATTCCTTCATGAAAAATGACATTTCCCTTATCGTCGTGGACGTACTGGCCATGATCTTCGACCCAGACAGCGGTCCCGTCTCTTCTCTTCATCGGAAAGATCTCGATCTTTTCCTGCCCTGTGTCGAGAAAATGGCTGTCACGATCCGAGGGGGCAAAATAGAGATCCTTCTTAATGTCGATGCTGAGAAGTTCTTCTTTGCTGCGGTAACCGAACATCTTGACCATTGCGGGATTTATTTCAACGAAACGGCCCTGGTGCGTGCTCCGGTAAACACCATCCATCATCCGGTCGAAGAGCGACCGGTATCGCTCTTCCGATGTGCGCAGTGCGAGTTCCATCTGCTTCCTCTGCGTGATATCCATCAGAATGCCGAATGCGCCGGTCACCGTGCCGTCAGTCGGCCTGCTGAGGATGATGGCGCTTTCGTTGATCCATTTATGTGCGCCGGCGAGCGTTCTCATGTAACGGTCGACCGCGTAAAAAGTCAACTCTTTCTTTATAATTTTCTGCCGGCATTCTGCCGGATCACGCGGCACGCCGGGAAGCAGCGGGTCGATGTCATCGGTGAGATCATTGAACAACTGTTCGGTAATTTTTCCGGGAGCAACGCCAAGGAGATCCTGAAGCCCATCGCCCACGTAGTCAAAACATCCCGATCCGAGCGTCGGCCCGAAGGTTACCTGAAATGGAACCCCGGACAGATTCCTGAGCACCTCCGTGAGCAAACTATCGAATTTAACCTCTGGGGCTCCCCTCTCTTGTTTCTGGCTCGTTTTCGTTGGCACGTTCGATTACTCCTCAATTCGGTTTTGAGAATTCGGCGGATCACGGCGGATGGGAAATATCTGTGTGGGTCGATGAAATGGGCTGCCGTTGTTCACATCATCTGCTTCCATAAATTTATGGTAGCAATAATAAAGGATTGTTGAATGAAAATCAATTTTAAGCATCATCAATTCACCCCATTCAGTCCGATTTTTAGATGCGGCGGAGTGACTTGACAGAACCCATAGGGCGAACTAATGTAATGAGATACAGCTAAGGAACAAATATCAGAGATTTTTCGGTGTGATTTGGGTAACAGCCATCTATTATTGTTTTGACTTTAGGGGAGGAAGAACTATATTGGTTCTTGTGACAAACCTTGGTAGGAGGGGGAATAATCGTATCGATGACCAAAGCAAAATCCATATTATTTATAGAGGATGAAGAGGAGCTGCTTACTTCAATCACACGTCTTCTGCTCGATAACGGATACAAAGTGGATGCCGTTGTCGATGCTGAACGCGCGCTTCAGTTGCTCCGCCATTCCACGCCCGACCTTATCCTGGCGGATATCAAACTGCCGGGGATTGACGGGTTTGATTTTTTTCAGCAGATAAAAAAAGAGAACAGATTCAAGAGTGTCCCGGTCATTTTTATTACGGCGTTTAATAACGTCAAAGCAATGATGTACGCCAAGGAAATCGGCGTAAACGAGTACATCACTAAACCGTTCGAGTTCGAGTACCTTATCGGCAGAATCCGCGCGTTCCTTGCCTGATTTACCCGGTTCCTTTCTCCGGCCCTCAGCCTCCGAATATCCGTGCCATCAAAAATGCGAGGTGGTGATTTCTGTCACCACGCGTGATGAATCATTTCACGATATTGTCTGAAATTCTAAAAAGAGAACAATTTGATCGGTTGGGCATGGAAGAAGGAAGCAGTGTGAAAGCGGTGTTAAAGTGGGCGGGAATCATTGCGCTTGTTGCTGTTCCCATTGCAATTCTATTGAAAAAAAGAAAACCTGAACCTGTTGTCCCGCTCCCGGACGAAGGTGATGCGGATAGCTATGTGGGAGAGCTCCGGGATTGAATCCCGGTTTGAAATCACCCTGTCAAAAGTGTACTGTGTTCTTCTGTTCCTGAGTTTCCCTCCAACGCCACGAAGTGTGTTTATCGCACTTTCCCGGTAGATACTTCTTGTTGAAGATTTCCACCATCCTGTCAGGGCAGTATGGTGTCGCCAATTTTTTCGTCTCGGTGCAGATTGTATCCCACTCCACCCCCGGCGGTTGGGCGAAATTTCCTGCCGCCAGGCCGATCGATTGATCTTCATAGACGTATTTCATAAATCTGCCCCAGATCGGTGCAGCGGCACGACCGCCTTGTCCGTCTGCCGTTGTAAAATGCACGGCCTTGTCATCGAAGCCGACCCACGCACCGGCTGTGAGCTGCGGCGTGAATCCGATGAACCACGCGTCACCGTATTCCTGCGTTGTGCCGGTTTTACCGGCTGCGGGCCCGCCAAAGTAAAGCCGAACCCGTGCACCCGTACCCCCATTCACATTGTCTTCCATCATGTTTGTCATGATGTATGCCGTTTCGGGGCTTAACACCTCGCGCCGTGCAGGCTGATTGTCCTCAATGACGTTGCCGTCTTTGTCTTCAATGCGGAGAATCGATATCGGCTCGACGTACACCCCTTCGTCGGGAAAGGTTCCGTACGCCGCGGTGATCTCAAGCGGTTGAACATCGCCGGTACCGATGGCAAGTGATTCATATGGCGGAAGATCGGATTTTATTCCCATCCGGTGTGCATATTCGATGACTTGCTTTACCGGTGCGATTTCCATGATCGCGCGGATCGCCACCAGATTGATCGACCACTTGATAGCGTTGCGCAGCGTGCTTTTTCCACCGAAGTCATGATCGAAATTTTCCGGTGCCCATCGTTTGCCGTTCGCCATGATAAGTGTGACCGGTTGGTTCAATAGCTCGAAGCAGGGAGGATAACCGTTGTCAATTGCCACTGTATACACAAACGGCTTGAACGCAGATCCGGGCTGTCGCCGGATCTGGGTCACGTGGTTAAGACCGTATTTGAAACTCCTGAAGTTCGAACCTCCTACCATTGCCACGATATTCCCGTTATGGTGATCGATTGCCACAAACCCTACCTGGATTTGCAGTGCCGCCGTCTTCACCGAGTCGATAAACCGTTGATTTTTCCTGAATGCGCGCGCGATGCTGTCCTGCTGTTTCGGTGTTTCAGCATCGCGGTATTGATCTGAATTCCGGATCGCATCGGAGATGACCTGATGGAGGTCCTTTGGATGGTATTTCCAGTTCCATTGTTTCGACACACTGGGCTGCATATCGGCCAGGTGTTCTTCGACTGCCTTATTGGCATACCGCTGCATGCGGCTGTCGAGTGTGGTATACACCGATAGGCCGTCGCGGTAAATATCAAAATTGTACTGTTCGGCCTTTTGCAGGAGCTGCTGGCGCACGTATTCTACAAAGTGCGGGGCGATCCCTGTTGCGGCTTCATCCACCGACTCGAATTGAAGTTGTTCGTTCTTGGCTTTCTCAGCGTCCTCCCGGGAGAGATAGTCGTACTTGACCATCTGATCAAGAACTGTATTCCGCCTGTCGATGGATCGCTGCATATGTCTGAATGGGTCGAATGCGCCGGGTCCTTTCAGGAGGCCGATGAGCAGTGCGCTTTCCGAGATGGTCAGCTGAGCTGGCGTTTTCCCGAAGTACACCTGCGCCGCGGAAGAGATGCCATACGCACTCCGCCCAAAGAAGGCAACGCTCAGGTACATCTCAAGGATTTCCTGCTTGGTATAGTTCCGTTCAATCTGTACGGCAGTGATAAACTCTCTCAGTTTCCGGGTAACCTTTGAGAAAACCGTCTCATGTGCGACCTTGAGATCGTAAAGGTTGCGTGCAAGCTGCTGTGTAATTGTGCTTGCACCTTCGCGGAGCCGGAGGGTAAAGATGTTCTTGACCATGGCCCGGGCGAACCGCGGAAGATCGACCCCCCAATGGTTGTAAAAATTCTTGTCCTCCGTTGCGATGAGAGCGTTTACAAGCTCTTTGGGTAGTTCCGAGAGCGTCACCTGCGTTCTGTTTTTGATGTAAAACCTGTCAAGAACTTCCCCGTCGATGGAGTAAATCTTCGTTGCAAGCTCCGGTCGTGGATTCTCAAGTTGTTCGAGGGAAGGGAGGCCCGAGATGACGTAGATCCCGTAGATGAGGGCAACCGCGCAAAGGAACATGAGCGCGAGAATAATTTTGCCCCTCGTGCTCTTGAAAAATTTCTGTATCATATCTGTCTAAGCTACTTCCATGTCTTGAGCATGATTTCTCCATGCTCGAATTCTGCGAACGTATTGTGGGTGATCCAGTCGCCGAGGTTGATGTAAATCCCGTGGTCGATCACCTCGCAAACAGGTTCATGGCGGTGTCCCATAACAACAATGTCAAAACCCTCGTCGATCTTGTTTTTTGCGAAAGCAAGCATACCGTCGGATTCACCGTAGTTCTTCGCCGATGTGTATGTGCGGCTTTTCTTTGAGGAGCCCCTTGCAATCGGGATGCCGATATCGGGGTGGATCCAGGTATAAAGCCAGATTGTAAATTTATTCCGCAGTATCTTTTTTAAAATGCGGTAACCTGTGTCATGGGGCGTTACGCCGTCGCCATGGTGAATATAGATCTTTTTGCCGTCAATTTGTATCCAGGTCGGGTCCCGATGTTGTATGACGCCGAGCTCCGTCGTAAAGAAATCCCGTTGCCAAAAATCGTGGTTCCCGACGAGATAATGGATCTCGACCCCGCGTTGTTTCAGCTCTTCGATTGCATTGAAAAGCCGGTGGTAACCTTTTGGTACAACGGTTCGATACTCGAACCATGCGTCAAATAAATCTCCGACAATGAACAGGTAACGGGCATCGTCTCCGATGGACCGGAGGAAATCAATCAGGCGCGTTTCTTTTGCTCGCTCGGCATCTTTGGTCCCGGACCCCAGGTGGGCGTCGGATATAAAATATGCTTTCGCCATCACACCTCAGTCGGTCACCTTCACGCTGATCTCAACGGGTTGCTTGAACCTGCTGCACCACCCTTCGGCGTCGGAGCAATAATAGTATGTGAGGGTTCCCCTGATGGAAACAGTGCCGGTGGTAACTCCTGCCGGGATGAGGAAACCCTGCTTGATCGGAAGCTTTTTTGAAACGAATTTGGTCTTCTCATCCTTCGGTACTTCGAGTTTCCCGTCTGCCGCGATGCCGCAGGTCGAGTCGAAGACAAATGACGGCGCCGGATCGGAATTGATGTGAATACCCTTGTCGGGGTTAAGCGTAAATGTGAGAAATCCTTTAGCGCCGCGCTTGAAGGTTAATTTGTCGATGCCGCCCTTATACCGCACGAATTTGTTGAGCGTCGCGGCGCTGGAGCCATTGCGGCCGGAGCCCGGGGATGAAATTAAAAGTGAAAAAATCAGCGTCAGGTACACTGTGGCGGTCATAAACTAACCTCAATTTAATATAAGAAAATTGTCAGAATTAACCATTCATGGGATGACGGGAACCACAGGTTGATCCGCCGGCTCTTCTTTGACCTTTTGAAGAAGGAGGAGACCGCTCAGGAAAAAGAGGCCGATCGAGGCTACCGCAATTCGCTGGTTTCCGGTGATTGCTGCGATCAGGCCGAAAACCGACGGTCCAAGAATTGCCGACGCGTTGCCACAGATTCCATCGTAGAACCCGAAAAATTCCGCCTCGTGTTGCGAGGGCGTCAGGCGTGCCATGAGACTGCGGCTGGATGCCTGGACTGATCCGATCGAGAGTCCGGCGACCAGCCCGATGATGTAAAAGGCGATCTTGGTTTGGACGAAAAATGCCCCCACAATGACACCCAACCACATGAGCAGTGTGATCGTAATTGCCCTTTTCGGCCCGATACTGTCCGTGAGCACTCCGAATAAAACCGCACCGAGCATGGCTGTCGTTTGCGTGATAATGAAGAAGATGATAATCTCAATCTCGCTGAAGTGGAGTGTTATGTGGGCAAAGATCGCAGCGAAAAAAATTACCGTATTGACGCCGTCGATGTAAAAGAAGAATGCAAGAAGAAAACGCGCAATATTTCTGTATGAACGGATGTGTCGTATGGTATTCAGGGCCTGACGGAAGCCGAGTCTGATGTAGGGCACCCGCTTGTGCGGCGCATCCGACCTCTCATGATGCATGAGGAAGAATGGCGATGCGAAAACGAGGAAGAAAACGGCTGAGAGAACAAAGCTCATGCGAAAGCTTAAGAGATTTTCACGCTCGAAGCCTCCTTTGATGAGTGGAAATGAAACGAGTAATATCGTGAGCGCTCCCAGGTACCCCATTGCGAATCCGTATCCGGAAACTCTCCCATAGCTTCGCTCGTCTGTTATCGCTGGAAGAAAAGCGTCGTAAAATGCATACCCTCCCTCGAATCCGATGTTCGCAAGGATAAAGAAGAGCATGCCGAGGAATATCATTCCGGGCTGGATCGTGGCGAGGAGTGCTGTAAACACGATGCAGAGGAGAGTGAATGCGAGTAAGAATTTCTTCCGCCCGTGTGCATAGTCACTTGCGGCGCCGAGGATGGGCGAAAGAAGTGCGGCGGCAAGCATCGAGATGCTATCGGCCACGCCCCAGTACAAATCTCCTTTCGGCGAATTTATTGTCACAATCTCGCGAAAGTACAGGGCGTACCCGACGGTCTTGATCATGACGGAAAATGCAGTGCGTGCGAAATCGAAAAGGGTCCAGGCAACGATCCGTGATCGCTGGGGAAGAGGCATCAGGATTTTTTTGCCTGCTTTGTTCGGAGGCGTTTTACTTCCGTGGGAATCGATTCATCGATCAGACCGCGTCCGGATTTCTTGAGCGTCTTTTGCTCGCGCAAATCTTCCAGAATCGCGTCAAGAACGCCATTGATAAAGCG
>JAWOMQ010000015.1:0-16745 GCA_033852415.1 Bacteroidota bacterium | reverse complement strand
GGAAAAATTCAGCAAAACCACACGAAATGATACTACGCTGACGGTCACACAGAATCAAAACGCAACCTGGGATGATAAGATATACGCAACAGTAACCGACTATGTCCTGTTTGAATATCCTGTGTATGCTTTGGGCCTCTATAAAGGAAATGTTCTGGCAGCTGTTCCCCATCCCAAAGAGCCGATGTGGATCGCGAGTGATGATCGGTTGTACGGAAATTATGTCATCCTGAATCATGAGCCGGGCAATCTGCTCAGCTATCAGAATTATGGTGCCCCTGATAATAATCCTGATGTGAGCGCACTGATCGCGAAGGGCCCCTGGTTCAGTATCGATCAAACATACTCGGTAAGCAATACATGGGGACTCACCTCGCAGACACTCCATCAGGAGGGTAACGATACAACCAAGGATTACGGCATCTCTGCCAGTGCATCTGTCGATTTCTGGGGGGTGAAACTGGAAACTGAAGGTCAATACAACAGCGGTTCAATCAGTACTCACACGACGACCGTGACGCAGACCATTAATATGACAGCACAGTTCGGTGCGATAGATCCCGCATACTCCTGGGCTGCCTATAACGTTCTGTCGTACGCATACTGGTCTCTCAGTGGACCTCTTATCCTGGATTATATGGTTGATCTTCCTACAAGTGGAGTGGGTGGGTCGTTCTGGCAGGCAAACTACTCGCAAAAACCGGATCTTACATTCAATTGCTATTTCCGTTACCTCCAGAAGAAAAACCTCGGCGTTCCCGCGACTCTGGCGGACTGGACAAAAGAGATTGAAGTCAAACCCGAAACTCCGCACGAAGGTGATACCGTCACTGTTTTGTGGGAGATTCATAACTATAGTCTCCTTCCGACATCGGGCGCTGTACCAATGCGCTTCTATTATGGAAGCTCACATTCCGGAGGAAAGGTTGTCCGGTCAATCGACGGAGACACGGTGTTCTGGACCACGAGCCCTGTCGCAGCACGAGGTGATCAGGTTTCGCATTTTACATGGCGTATCCCAACCGGGTTAAGCACTTCCGATACTGTGCTGTATGGCGTGATCGATCCGGATAACACCATCGATGAACTGAAAAAGGACAACAACGTGGGATGGAATCGGCTGAAAATTGCGGGTTTGATAACTTCCGTTACAGATACCAGAACAGTTGCCACGTCGTTCCAACTGCTGCAAAATTATCCGAATCCTTTTAACCCGACAACGACGATCAGGTATGAACTTCCGACCAGCAGTCATGTCTCGCTGCGAATCTACAACCTCCTCGGCCAGATCATTGCCACATTGAAAGACGGCGTCGAGCAGTCCGGTGAAAAACAGATTGAATGGAATGCCTCAAAGGTCGCAAGCGGAGTATACTTCTACAGACTGGAGGCAGTGAGTGTGGCACATCCATCAAAGACCTTCACAAGCGTGAAGAAAATGCTGCTGATCCGGTAGAGGTCTGTTCTTATTGAAATGCGGAGCCCCGGTCGGGAACAGCCGGGGCTTTTTTTTCATGCCTTTGCCCGGATGTGATAAACCGGGACCTGCGAGTTTCCCCTGATGTCACCCCTGCGTGAGGCGTGGTACAGTGCATCGTTCGTGCCTGATATTTGCAATGAGGAGAAGTCGGTCACCTGGCCGGCTTTCCCCCTCGGGGACTGTCAAATACGGCCGGAAACCTGCTGGACAACAGAAGAACAATTTCCTATATTTCTTGCCTAACCACTTCTTTGAGAAGGTCATGGGCTTAGCCCGAAACGCTCTGCTCTGGGTGTCAGACAATACGAAGCTGCGGCGAACGCTTCCGCGATATGCATTCATTCGGCGTGCAGTGAGGCGGTTCATGCCGGGTGAGGAACTGGCAGATGCCCTTGGAGCCGCAGGACGACTGCGAGAGGGCGGGATAAATACTGTCCTTACTCACCTGGGAGAAAATATCTCCCAGGAGGCAGAGGCGGAACAGGTCAGAGATCACTACATTCACGCCCTAGTGGAAATCAGCAGTAGGGGTTTCGATACACACCTATCAGTGAAACTGACGCAACTCGGGATCGACCAGAGCGAGGAGTTATGCCAGAGGAATCTCAATCTGATACTTGAGTCTGCGGGGAAGCACAAGAATATGGTCTGGATCGACATGGAGCAGAGCCGGTATGTTGACCGCACAATTTCCGTCTATAGAAAAGCCAGGGCGGGTTTTTCGAATGTCGGCCTCTGCTTGCAGGCATATCTCTATCGTACGGAGAGCGACCTTCAGAACCTCCTGCCTCTCGCACCAGCAATTCGGCTGGTGAAAGGTGCATATGCCGAGCCGGCCGACACTGCGTACCAGCGGAAATCCGATGTCGATCGAAATTATATCCGGCTTGTTGCATCCCTTCTTGCCCATGCAAAGGGGCAGGGCGTACGTGTGGGAATTGCAACTCATGATCCATCGATAATCGGGTGGGTCATCCGAAAAGCGTCTGAAGAAGGACTCTCGAGGGATTCCTATGAGTTCCAGCTCCTTTACGGAATCCGCACCGAAGATCAGCGAACGCTGGCGGGTCAGGGTCATCGGGTAAGGGTTTTGATCAGCTATGGAACCTTCTGGTTTCCGTGGTATGTTCGCCGGCTCGCAGAACGGCCGGCGAATGTTCTGTTCGTTCTCAGGAATCTCCTGATCCGGCCGGGAATCCCTCTCTAAGCGGGGATAGCACAACACACGACTGCCCGCCGCAAGTGTAGTCTTGCCCCCACCCACATCGACAAGAATATCCACATGAGATGTCGCAATGATGAGTGACCATCGGTTCAATTCGTTCTCGCAACACTTGTCGCATGGAGGCGATTGAAGCAGATGCCGGATGCGAGGTTAGATGGGTTCAATTCGACTTGATTATACGCCATTCCATTGGGACCTTACCGGGCTCTGAGTGGATTTTGTACTGAGATATAAATTGGTCGATCATAGCTTGCCATCGATCATTTTAAGAAAGCTGTTCGTATAACATTTATTTTCCCATCTTCTCTCCGACAAGTTTCTTGAAACGAGGATAGTCCCTAAGCGAATCCCACACGGGATCAAGCCTAAAGTAAGCAATCGAAACTCCGTAGGGTATCGATTGCAGGTATTCCAGTTGTTTTATCGATTCTTCCTTATTCCCGATTATTGCATATACTTCGGCCAAGTCTTCAACATAGGTTGGCCCCATCATAGCATCCTCTGAGATTGGCATAAGCTGTGTCGCGTATTTTCCGTGCTCCACAGCCAAGTTCTTTTCTCCGAGGTATGCGTATGCATACCCGAGTGCAGCATGTAATCTGAAATCAGACGGCCTGTGACGCAAGCTGTCTTCAAATAACTCCCTGGCAGCATCTGCGTGTCTTTTCATGGACATCGAATCGCCAAGTAATGAATAATACGTTGCTAAAACCAGATCCTTAGACGTCGCATACTCCTGATTCTCCTCGTAAAACCATTTCACAGAGTCCAAGGTCCTAAGGGCTTCCGTATAGTTGCGCTCAAGTTTTAATATTAGGCGCCACAGACCGCGAGCATCAGACCAATTCCAGGTTTCAAGAAACAATTTGGCAGCGGCCGTATCCCCTTTCCCATACATCAATGCAGCCCACTTTCTTCCTCTTAGCCATCCATTATCAGGATCCATTGAGAGCGCGCGGTCAAGCCATTCTATTGCCTGATCATATGATCTCTGATACAAATAAGTATTACCTATCTCACCTGTTAATTGCCAATTCCGTGGATCGTACTTAAATGCTTCTTCAAGCACTCGTATGGATTGCTCGAATTTTCCTTGTCTGCGAAGAATATACCCATACGTTGGATCGTGGTAGTTCGGTAGAGAGCGTTTGACTGCATCTAGTTCCTGAAGCGCATGGTCATAATCACGAAATCCATGATAATAATAATATGCAGCCGCCTCGTGTGCATAAGGTGCATCGGGTTCTAGAAGAAATGCTTTGTCAAGGAATTCTTTTGAAAGAGTAAGGTGCTTTTCGATTCGGTCAATGTCAAAGTACTGCCACGAATGTACTTTCGAAAGACTCGCATAACCAAGGGCAAATTTGGGGTCTAGTGAAATTGATTTCTCTAAACATCGTATTTCCTGTTTGTATTCGTCTTCGCGATCGGTTTTCCTCCCTATATTATCGTGCATCTGTGCTTGCAAATATAGATCAAATGCTTCCTGGTTGTTAGTGGGTCTGGCAAGAAGCCTTTTTCGTTCGGGCTCGGCGATCTTCAGGTCGAGTTCTTTAACAATCTCCTCAGTAATCTGCGTCTGGACTCCAAAGACATCCTCCATTGGTCTCTCATAGCCATTCGCCCAAATTTGGACATCATCCTCAGCCCGAATCAGCTCAAGATTAATCCGTACACGGCTCATGCCTGGCGCGGCATGATCCCAGCGCACTGCTCCTTCAAGCACATAATCCACACCACACTCGCGACCAATCTCTCTGGCCTTCTTGGTAGTCGTTTTATACTGTTCTGCAGTAGTGTGTGAGATTACCCCAAGAGCATTGACTATCCCGAGCCGGCTTGTGATCTCACCAGTAAGGCCTTCAGCAAAATAGTCATCTGAGGTCACTCCTTGATTCTCGAAGGGAAGGACTATGAGCATTTTCTTTTCAAGTAGACCAGGTTCTTTTCTCTCTGTAGCCCGAAAGATCCCAACGATTGCGATTGCGATAAGAATGAGTACCGCCCCCGTATAGGTCACCTTACGCTTTCTACTCACGACCTTTTCTGTTTTCTGTGAAAGCCGAGTCCCGGTTCTGTACGATTCGAGGTCGGTTATGAGTTCGGTAGCAGTCTGGTATCGATCCTTCACATCCTTTGCCACTGCACGCCGGCAAATTTTCTCAATTGCTTCCGGAACGTCCGGTCTGAGATGCCGAATCGGCTTAGGTTCTTCGTTCAGGATCGAATACACAAGCGCCTGCTCATACTCACTGGCAAATGGTCTCTTTCCCGTGAGCATCTCGTAGAATACCACTCCGAGTGACCAGATATCTGAACGAAAATCAACGTGCTCCCCTCTCGCTTGCTCGGGAGACATATAGGCGGCCGTGCCAAGTGTCATCCCTGACTTGGTCAAGAGTGTTCGGCCTGAGAGCTTTGCCAGGCCAAAGTCTACAATCTTCACTTCATCGTGTGTTGTTACAATAATATTTGCCGGCTTGATATCGCGGTGAATGATCCCGGCTTCATGTGCCCGGGCAAGGCCCCGAGCAATCTGGGAGACTATATTGATGGCTTCATCAATCGGGAGAGGGCCACGCTCGATTTTCTTCTTAAGTGTTTCGCCTTCATAGAGATCCATAACGATGAACATCTGTCCATCGGCAGTTTGATCGATGTCGTGGACTGTGCAGATATTACTCTGTTGGAGCGCTGAGGCCGCCTGGGCTTCGTGGATAAAGCGCTCTCTGGCTTGTGGATCTCTGGTGAGTTCTGCTGGGATAAACTTGAGCGCTACTGTGCGCTTGAGCTTTGTATCTTCGGCTTTATAGACTACTCCCATGCCTCCCTCGCCGAGCTTTTCCAATATTTTATAGTGTGTTATTGTCTGACCGATCATCATTTAAAAGGATTTTCAATGACCATTATTCTTCCCACCGGTTCCAAAGTGTGATAGCACATCTCTCTGCCGTCCGATGTGAGGTTTACGGCAAATTCATCATGGCTGATCCCGGGAAATGTCGCCGGCACAATTTCCTGTTTACCATCGGTAAATGAAATGCGGAGCAACTCCTCCGGATTTTTGAAAACGAAGAGTCCCCGTTCCGGCACTATCCCCTGTATATCACCCGTCCAGACCGTCCATGATTTCAGCGGATTGTGGCCATCCCAGTCAATTTTCCTGCAGGCCTTCCAGGTTTTGTCACCCCGGGGGTAATGATTCAGAAAAAGGACATACATATTTTTGAGGACAGGGCGTGCGAGGGTTGAATCGTCCGAAAACTGTTTCGGTGGTCTTCCATCAAGGTACGCTGTCCAGGATCTGTTTCTGTACCACACGTTTAAGGAGATGGAATCGTCCCATCCCCTGTTAAAACCTGCCGTAACGAACCTGGGTGCCTCGGCCTTTTCGAAATTCAGGACATAGATCTTCGTTGAATCGTCCGGTTGAAATTTGCCGCGCGAATTGAAAGCAATGTATTTTCCGTCCGGTGACCAGTGTGGGGAACCATTTTCCGTTTCACCGGAGGTCAACTGCCGGCGATTTGATCCATCCCTGCCAATAACGAAAATATGGCTCCCGCTTCCATATTCTGATCCGGTAACATACGTGATGAATCTTCCATCGGGTGATATCAATGGCGTATGAAAAATGCGCTCCGCGGAAGCTATTTCCGAGTTCTGATGAGAACCATCCAATCTCGCGAGGTGGAGATGGCCGATGAAGGACCACTGGATAAATGCCAAATATCTTCCATCCTGTGAAATGCTCGGGAAGTCAAAGTACTGGTTACCACCCTTGGTAATCTGGACCGGTGTTCCGCCGCGGGAAGAGACAGTCCACAAATTAACCCCTCCCATGCTTTCTGAAGAATATATGATCTGGTCATTGGGGGCCCAGCATATCTCATTTTTCCCCGTGCTGTCGTGGGTAAGTGTGCTCGTCTTGTGGGTCTGCAGGTCAAGGAGAATAATTTCCGAGTACCCCTGAGGCAACCCGCGCACCCACGCGATCTTCCGGTCATCGGGTGACCATGCGAACGAATTCCCCGCAGGGACAAATTTTGCACCGGTTGAATCAACAAATTCCAGGCGCTTGTCGGTACCATCAGGATTGATTGTCCAGAATTCACTCATGCCTGATCTGCTTCTCGGAAATTCCGAATTCCCGCTCGGGTAAAGCACGTAGCCGATTCGTTGCCCGTCGTGGGACCATTTTGCCTCGCTGCCTGTACTGATCTCTGTGCTCGTACCTCCGATAAAAGGGACGACGCACAGGTCATATTCGGGTCCCCGGGTATAGACTATCCTGCTCCCGTCAGGTGAAATATTGGGACATGCCATACCTGGCAAATTTGTTTCCTGGGTGAACTGGTGTGGTTCTCCTCCACTGATACTGATAATGTAAAGCTGGAATGGTTTTTTTGCATCCTGTCCTGTAAAAACCAGATATTTGCCGTCGGGTGAAATTGCAGGGGTGCTGATGTTCAGGGGAATATCCAGAGTTCGTTGAGTAAAATCAGGATTAATTTCCACACCTCTGGTATGGAAATACACATACGCAACAATGCATAATAACAGGATTACACCTGCCGAGATGATCAAGTTCATCCTCCGGGATGACATGTCTCGCTCAGCGCCGGTTACGGGCTTAAATCCCGTTCGGGAAGTATCCTTTTTCAATCTTCGCAGATCGATCAGCATATCTGCTGCAGACTGATATCTGTCAGCCGGGTCTTTCTCCAGCGCACGCCGGATGATATGGACCAACTCAGGCGAAGCCTCAGGTACTAATGTTTCTACCGGTTCGGGGGCTTCATGGACGACGGAGTACAACATTGCCATTTCATGCTCGCCCCGGAACGGCAATTTACGGGTCACCATTTCATACAATACGACGCCGAGCGACCAGAGATCGCTCCGGTGGTCTATCTTTTCCCCCCGTGCCTGCTCCGGGGACATATAGGAAGCAGTTCCGACCGTCGCTCCAGTCCGTGTCAGTTTCGAGAGGCCGCTCTTATAGGCCAGACCAAAATCGAGAATCTTCACCTGTCCCTTATCCGTGACGATGATGTTACTGCACTTAATATCTCTATGGACGATGCCGCTCTCATGTGCCGCCTGGAGACCCTCAGCGATCTGAATTGCGATGGTGGCAGCCTGATCAAGATCCAGCTGTTTTTGTTTGATCATATCGCTCAGTGACATTCCCTCGTAATATCCCATCGCAATAAACATCTGGCCTTCATATTCCCCGATTTCATGGACAGCACAGATGTTGGGATGTTCGAGAGCAGATGCCGCCTTTGCCTCATGGATGAACCGTTCCTTGGCCCCGGGGTCCTTTGTGAGCTCGGATGGAAGAAATTTGAGTGCGACATCGCGATCAAGCGCAGTGTCGTGGGCACGATAGACCACCCCCATACCTCCCTCACCGAGTTTTCCGAGAATTTTATAATGTGATATGCTCTGGCCGATCACAACTTACCATTCATTGTGTGAGAAGAGCTGTTCGCTTGTCATTTATTTCCCGCCTTTTTCGCCGAAAAGTTTCTTAAAACGAGGATCATCCCGCAGCGGATCCCAGGCTGGGTCAAGTTTGATCCATGCAGCAGAGAAAACAAAGGGGATAGATTGCAAATATTCCAAAATCTTGATCGCTTCCTCTTTGTCCCCGATTATGGTGTATATCCTTGCGAGATCATCAAGGTAACTAGGCCCCACGAAAGCATCCTTTGAAACCGACAAGAGCTCGGTCGCACGTCTTCCGTGCTCCACCGCCAGATCTTTTTTTCCCAAGTAGGCATAGGCATATCCGAGCGGCGAGTGAATTCTTGGCTCGGATGGCCTGCCCGGCAGCATTTCTTCAAGCATCTTCCTGGCTTTCTCGGCATAACTTTTCATGGAAATCGAATCACCCATAAACCAATAGATCCGAGCGTAATCAAGATCCTTCGATGACATACCGACCGGGGTTTCACTACTCGATTCCCTCACCGAATCGAATTCCCGAAGTGCCTGTGCGTAATTACGCTCGAGTACAAATATTTGAGCCCACATGTCATGGGTATCAGCATGGTTCATTGTTTCGAGAACCGATCTGGCTTCGGTTGTATTCCCCTTCCAGTTGATTAATGCCAGGATCTTAAATGATTTTAACTGAAGATCATCAGGTAAAAGTGAAAGTCCACGATCGTACCACGCAATCGTTTTATCATAAAGTCTCAGCCACCAATAACTTTGACCGATATTGAAAGCTACATCTGCGTCCCGCGGGTTGTATTTGAAATCTACTTCCTGTATGGATATGGATTCCTCAAACTTACCCTGTCTGCGCAGTACGGCTGCAGGAAGAGCGTCATGAAGGTTGGGGAAGGCGTGTTTCGCCATATCGAATTCCGCAAGTGCGCGGTCGTAATCGAGAAAACCGCGGTAATAATACCAAGCTGCCGCCAGGTGTCCGTAGTCGGGATCCAGAGACAACACTTTATCGAGAGACTCTTTTGCAAACGCAATGCGCTTTTCGGTATGATCAGAAGTATAGTACAAATCTGAATGCAAACGAGAGAGGTGATAGTATGCAAGTGCGAAATTCGGATCCAATGCGACTGCCTGATTCAAGCAGTTTATAGCCAGTTTCACTTCATCCATAGATCCGGTTGTATCGGCTTTCCGCCCGTACAGTTGGGCTTTCAAATAAAGATCATATGCCTCCTGGCTGCTTGTAGGTTTTGCCATGATCCTCTGGCGCTCCGGTTCTGCAACCGTCAGATCAAGCTGTTTCATGACCTCCTCAGTAATCTGCGTCTGAACACCGAAGACATCTTCCACAGGTCTCTCATACGCATTCGACCAAATCTGGACGTCGTCCCCCGCCCGGATCAGTTCAAGGTTTACTCGCACACGCCCCCGCCCAGACCCTTCATGATCCCACCGCATTGTACCTTCAAGTACGTAATCTACATTGCACTCGCTGCCGATCTGCTTGGTGCTCTTAGCCGTCTTCCGGTACTGCACGGCTGTGGTCCGCGAGATTACACCGAGGGCATTTACCATCCCGAGCCGGCTGGTGACTTCATCCGTCAGACCTTCCGCGAAATAATCATCGGATGGCGCTCCCAGGTTGTCAAACGGCAAAACTATCAACATCTTCTTTGCCAGTGGACTAGTTTCTCTTTTTCCAGTAGAGCGAAAGATCCCGATGATTGCAATGGCGATCAAAATCAGGACCAGCCCTCCATAGATGAACTTAGGCTTTTTACTCAGTACCCTTTGTGTCTTCTGCGAAAGCTGTGTCCCGGTCTTGCAAGATTCGAGGTCGGTGATGAGTTCAGCAGCAGTCTGATATCGGTCCTTCACATCCTTTGCCATGGCCCGTCGGCAAATCTTCTCAATCGCCTCTGGGATTTCAAATCGCAAATCTCGCATCGGTTTTGGTTCCTCGTTCAGGATCGAGTAAACGAGGGCCTGCTCGTAAGCACTTTCAAAGGGTCGATTCCCTGTAAGCATTTCGTACATCGTGACTCCAAGCGACCAGATATCTGTCCTTCTGTCGATCGCTTCACCGCGTGCCTGTTCCGGAGACATGTACGCAGCCGTCCCGAGAGTCGTGCCTGTTTTCGTGAGCAGCGTGCCTCCGGAGACTTTCGCCAATCCGAAATCAAGAATCTTCGCCACCCCATCCTTTGTCACCATGATGTTCGCCGGCTTGATGTCCCGATGAACTATGCCCGCTTCGTGAGCTTTAGCTAGTCCTTGTGCCATCTGGGATGCGATAGTGACAGCCTCGTCAATTGGGAGGGACCCCTGCTCGATCTTTTTCTTCAGCGTTTCTCCCTCGTACAGGTCCATCACGATGAACAACTGTCGATCAGGCGTTTCGTCGATATCGTGAACGGTGCAGATGTTCGAGTGCTGAAGTGCGGATGCAGCTTGTGCCTCATGGATGAAACGTTCTTTGGCTTCAGAATTGCGAGTCAATTCCGGCGGCAGGAACTTCAAAGCAACGGTTCTCTTGAGTTTGGTGTCCTCGGCTTTATACACGACACCCATGCCTCCTTCGCCGAGCTTTTCGAGGATTTTATAGTGGGATATAGTCTGGCCGATCATTCATTCACTTAAATAGATTTTCGATCATCACCAATTTTGCCGACTGCCTGTGTTTCACGACGACAGCCTCTCTGCCATCCCAGCTGAGGGAAAACTCCCCATATGCCTTCACGCCGAAAAACTCTCCGGGAATGCGTTCATCCTTGCCATTCGGCAAAGACATCCTCGATACTTCCCCGATACCCCTGACTGACCAGAGAATCTTTCCCCGACCGTCAAACTGCCATTGGTTGGCAGGTTCCCACTGGAGTTTTCGGGCGGTCCTCCTCTGAACCTCCCTGGACTTCGTACCATCTGTAATCCAGAGTCCTTTCCGTCCTCTTCGCTTATCCCAGTACAAAATGTACTTTCCCCCCTGAATGAAGTATGCAAGGGTCGAATCATCATACACACGTGTTAACGGCGCCCTATCGATGGAAGTAAGGGAGATTGCTCCCTTCCAATCGACCATCAACCTCGTTGAATCGAGCCAGGCGCCGCTTGGGAGCCCCGGGGCAATGTACTTGGGAGAACCCGGATTTGATAGCTCGATGAGGTATGCCCGTAACGAATCAGCCGGCGTGCCCGCTTTCTGGGAACCATAGGCGATCCTCCCTCCGTCGGGAGACCACAGCGGAAAATCCCCAAGCCCCAACCCTGCCCACGCCCCCACAAACTCGTCACCGAAGGACAGCTGCCGCTTGTTTCCGCCATTTCGATCCATCACGTACAGGTGGGAGGGTTCATAGTTGGTAGAAAAACCAATGTAACAGGCAATCTCCTTCCCGTCGGGGGAGAACATGGGGAAGTTTTTATTCTCCTCTGTAAATGTGATCTGACGGGCGCTTTTCGCGGCAATGTCGACGACCCAGAGATCACCGAATGTCCTCTGCTGGAGATAGACCACCTTCCGTCCATCGGCGGAGGATTTAACGCCCATAATCGGCTCCGTTCCCTTGGTGACCTGCACCGGCTCCCCTCCCTTGGCAGATATCATCCACAAATTAAAAAAACCGTTCTTGTCGGTCGTGTACAGGATCTGGTCCTCCTGCACCCATGCGATCTCGGAGATATTTTTGTTGTCAAACGTGAGCTGTTTTTCTGTCCCCGTCTCAAGATTATGGGCGATGAGCTCCTGGCCTCCGTTAGGGAAATCCCTGATCCAGGCTACTCTCTTTGCATCCGGTGAATACGAGAACCCGTATGAGCCGACCGGAGGACGGGATACAGAATCGATGAACTCCCGGCGGGGATCACTTCCGTCAATCCCCACAGTCCAGAACTCAGCCCTTTGCGACGGCAGGATGTAACCGACCCGTTTCATGTCGGGTCTGAAGCGCGGAAACCACCCCTGGAAAATTCTTTTCGGTGTCCCTCCCGTCGACGTAACGATGTACCCTTCCATCCTGTGATATTGTACATCATAGGAATCGTAGACGATCATACTGCCGTCGGCGGAGAGATCAACCCACTCGAATCCCGGATGCTCCACGAGGGTAATCAGGCGCGGCTCACCCCGCGCGCTGTGCATTAGGTAGATACCCCATTTCTGACTGGGGTCGGTTGCATAAAATGCAATCCAATTGCCGTCCGCGGAAATACCCGGGTTTCCTATATCTGTGAACGGGATCTGAAGCGGATGTTGCTCCCATTCAGCATTAATGCCGGTGGACCGCTTTGAGATGAGAATCGCCCATAGGACGACGAGAATGAGCAGGATCGCGCCACCCACCTGGAGCGACAATTTTTTTCTTTTACGAGTCAACCTCGTTCGCGTATCCCCTAAGGATGTGAAACCTGTCCTGGATGTATCCTTCTTCAACCTCCTCAGGTCGATCAGCATATCGGCTGCCGACTGATACCTTTCACCCGCTTCCTTTTCCAGCGCTCGCCGGATAATGTGGACCAACTCTGGCGATGCGCCTGCTATTGCCGTTTGTACCGGCTGAGGTTCTTCGTTCACGACAGAATATAATATTGCCATATCGTGCTCACCACGGAAGGGCAGTCTTCCTGTTACCATTTCGTACAGCACTACTCCCAACGACCAAATATCTGTGCGTTGATCTACTGATTCCCCGCGTGCCTGTTCGGGCGACATGTACGATGCAGTGCCAACCGTCGTGCCTGTTTTTGTAAGCTTGCTCAATCCTTTTTTCCGTGCCAGTCCAAAATCCAGGATCTTGACCTGACCATTATCAGTGATAATGATATTTCCACTCTTGATATCTCGGTGGACAATCCCGCGATCATGCGCTGCCTGGAGCCCTTCGGCGATCTGAATCGCAATACAGGATGCATCCTCGACCTTCAAACGACCCTTTTGGATCTTCCTGGTCAGAGATTCTCCGTCATAGTATCCCATGACAATGAACATCCGGCCGTCGGGGGTTTCATCGACCTCGTAGATTGTGCAGATGTTGGGATGATCAAGTGTGGAAGCTGCTTTGGCTTCGTGAATAAAGCGGGTGCGTTCTTCTTCGGTAGGGGAGAGATCTCGGGGAAGAAACTTCAATGCAACGTCTCTATCAAGCTTGGTGTCGTGCGCCTTATACACCACGCCCATGCCGCCCTCGCCCAACTTTTCAAGAATCTTGTAGTGCGATACCGTCTGACCGATCATATTTTATGCGGGCTGAAGCATCGTGAATCACATTGGTAAGAACGAACGATCGGAATGAATTTTCACCAATCCAGGACCCTCTCGTGCGGACTGGCTCGCTGATGGTAGAAAGGTACTCAGAAATTCTAAGCTTGTCAACCCATAGAAAAGCCCAAACCTTCGTCAGATTGGGGCTTATAAGATCCTCAGAGCACTGTTGTGGCGGTTACTTTTCCGTTACAGCCTTGCAGAAATGTTCAATTCAGGAGTTTGGACCTGGATCTTCGGCAACGCAAGTTTCGCGGTTTGAAATCCTCAAATTCCGGTGTTTCCATGCGGAGTCAAGTGCGGGATGAGGCCGGACGTTTGTCAATAAATTGAGAATTCCCGACATTGTAGCCATATTGTCGCACTAAAACACGCCGGCATTCTGAATCGGTTCTATATCGCAAAAATCTTGCAAGCATGGGATTGATATTTGTAGGCGGCATAGGCATCTCGGTGTTGATCGAGATGTTGCTTCTCAGTAAGAAGAACAAATCCACTTCAGATAAGATTCTGACGTTTTGGATGTTTTTGATTGTTGTTCATTTGTTCTTATTCTACATGTATTCCACGGAAGTGGTCTACAAGTTTCCCTTCCTGCTGGGAACGGAGCTGCCGTTCCCGCTTCTCCACGGCGTCTTTTTGTACTTATATGTTTCCTCCCTGACCAATCAGCAACCTACTAACCGTCGGTACCTGTTCTTCCATTTTGTTCCGGCCATTCTCATGTATTTGTATCTCACCACATTCTTTATTCTTCCAGGTGAACAAAAGGCATTGGTGTACCGGAATCATGGTGGAGGATATGAATTGTTCAATAGTATCAGACATTACGCTGTTCTGTTCTCCGGTATTTTCTACGTGACATGGTCTGTTATCCTGCTGAGGATCCACAGGAATTCGATACAAGATCAATTTTCGGATTTACATAAAGTGAATCTGCGTTGGCTGCAGATTTTGACGTGTGGTTTGGGTTGCATCTGGCTCTTGTTAATTTTGTTTCAAGACGAGAACCTCGTGTTTTCAGGAGTTGTTGGGCTCATTTTTCTTATAGGATTTTATGGGGTACGGCAGTCATCAATTTTTGTCGGCGAGGCCAAAGAAATAATTGATCTTGCCGCCCAGCAGAAGGAGAAATATCAAAAATCGGGCCTTGGCGAGGACGCATCCAGGGAACTTCATGTTGCGTTAATCCGTTTGATGACCGAACAAAAACTCTATCGCAATAGCGAGTTGTCAATCAACGAACTGGCAGTTAAACTGGGCGTGCATCCGAATTACCTCTCACAGGTAATCAATCAGAGGGAAAAGAAACATTTCTATGATTTTGTAAATACTTACCGGATCGACGAGTTTAAAGAGATGATAACACTGCAAAGAAACCGGCAATTTACCCTTCTTTCACTGGCCTTGGATTGCGGATTTAGCTCAAAGACCTCATTTAACCGATACTTTAAAAAAGTCACAGGCCAGACCCCCTCCGAATTTGCGGATTCCCTTACCAGACCTGCAAAATAGCTCCAACTCGTACCAGCCTACAAAGCGGCACCACCAAAGGAAGTGCCATCCTTCAAGGTGAAGCGATTTCCCTGAATCAAGAGCGTATATTTGCAACAGATTCTAACTCACTATTCTCATCACCATAAATCTGGAGCAAATATGAAAAAGCTGAAATGGCTGTTTGCCGCGATAGGCATGGTCGCAGTGGCTGGAACCATATCGAGAGCGCAAGGGACCGGCAGTGACGTTTACTGGCGTATCGATCGAAGTGTCAAGAGCTGTTCAATGGTCATTGATCCTTCATTGACGCAGGCACAGTGGAGGACGTTTGTTGAGCAAGTCGGTGCAATTGCCTCCTTCAAATCACTGTCATCGGCTGAACCCCTCGGCACGATGAAATTCAGCATCGGTATCGATAGATCTTCCTCGCCGGTCGACCAGCACAATCCGGCCTGGATCAACACCTTTGTTCATCCTGACGAGGACTGTCCGTTGGGCGACGCGATTTCAATTCCAACACTTCGAGCAAGGATGGGTGTCTCCGACAATATGGACATTGGCGCAAATTGGACCACGGCCCCGAATGCCAATTATGGACTGGTGGGAGGTGAAATACGGTACAGGCTCTCCGCCGGATCTGAGCAACTTCCCGCGATAGCTGTCAGAGGAAGCGCCACCATACTCACCGGAGTCTCGGACTTCGACCTGAATATTTACAGTGCGGAAGCAATGGCGAGCAAGAATATTGCGATGTTTACTCCGTACGTCGGGTTCAGAGAGAACCTTGCAATTGGATCTGAGACAACTCCGAAAGTGGACCTCAACAGAGAGAGCGTGTGGATTGCACAGGGATACGCAGGGCTTTCGTATTCAGTCTGGATGCTTAATCTGACAGCTGAATATGATGTGTCGACTGTTAACACCTTTGCAGTCCTTCTCGGATTTAAATTCTAACAATTCTCGAATCTCAACGGTGAACGTCGGTCCATGCTCTGCCCTAATGCCACATCGCCGCGATGTTGGGGGAATTGGATTCCAGACGTTCACCGGGAAAGGTTTCTCTGATGCGAAGAATGCGCGGGGTAAAGACTCGATGGATGTGGGATTATCAGGATGGTATCGGCCTGCAGTACATCAACTGCCAAACATCGGACGGGTTGCCTAAAATGCTCCTAACCGAGGGTATGGCGACAGACATCGACCGGTGAATATAATGGCGAAAGTGAAGGAACAGATCATTTATGCCGGAATTTTGATTGTGAGTCTTATCATTTGGATTCTGGCGATTTACACTTTGTTTCGTAAGTGACCACCAATACGTGAGTTGTTCCTGCTTTCCATATGATTGACCGACACAATCTTCCTGACACTAGTAAACGTCTTAACCGGATCAATAACTACACGGCTTCCAGTCTATAACTGCGGTGCAGTTAGAAATATCCACTTATCCGGATTCCAGGTTATTTCGTGATCGATGGATCCAGGTTCAATGTCTGCAGAAGTGGAGGTGCTACGAGGAAATTCCGATCAGGGTGGCTCAAAACCGCCTGTTCAACCGGGATCACTTCAGTCTTGGCGACCCTAGTTGCATTTCCCTGTGTGCAAAATTGTCCCGTCGATACCGCAGATGGTGCCGAAATTGCTGTTAGAGAAGAATACTGCTTGCAGGATGTTTGTTGTCCCGCTTATTGCTTGCGCCCAGGAGCTTCCCCGATCCCGTGAATAATAGATTGTACCATTGGAACCGACAATGACGAATGAGTTCTGATCTACCAGGCAAAGCGATTCGAAATTTCTCGTTGTCCCGCTCGAGACAGTGGTCC
>JAWOMQ010000009.1:0-5319 GCA_033852415.1 Bacteroidota bacterium | reverse complement strand
TGACCACTTCATCCAAAAAACGCAAAAACCCACGCACAGACACGTCCTGTGCATGGGTTTCAAAGAACAACTTGCGTACCTAAGAATATCGAAATTTAAAAATCAGCTAAACAAAAGTCAATCAATTTTGGAAATATTTGTGATGAAAATTCGATGATGACAAAGAATATTAGCACATTCCAAGTCTAACGAGACAATCTCCAGCAACAATACCCTCAACGCCTGTTTCCGCATGGGGTTTCTCACTACCTCTGTAAAGGTAGTTTACCTACCTGCCAAGTCCCTCCATACAGCGTACAAGCGGATAAGTAATCTTGCGAAAATCATTTACATCAAAAGAGGTGCTGAGACTCTGCCCGAGCACCCCGCCGCCGAGTGCTGGCCGGATACCCCAAAGGTTATTCCACAATCAGAAGCAGACTGAACGAACGGCCGACAGTTCGGCTCCCAAAAGGAGAAAGTAAAATCAGGGGCAGGGAGAGGGGGAGAGAAACATCCTCATCCTAGAGCTATCGCGCGGCTGGTGGAAGAAACTCGGACAGATCAAACCATGACCTCCTCAAGGGTTCGGGATACTCTCAGAATCATCGAATTCTCATCAAAAAACGAATCAATCAAGCGGGTACCCTGCTCCGGGCACGGCAGAGGGATTGAATGCCGATCCCGAGATATGATGAGATCGGCTTTTCCTCCATCCTTACCGGATCAACAGCATCTTCTTCACACTCATCAACCTTTTCCCCGGATCACCCACGCTAACGGCATCGAATCTATAAAAGTAAACTCCGCTTGCCCATTTTGATCCATCTACAACTACATCGTAGTTGCCAATAGGCCGACTCTCATCAACAACTTTCTGCACGAGTTGTCCCAGGAGATTGTAGATCGACAATGTGACGTGAGATGATTTTGGAAGAGAGAAGGAGATTGTTGTTGAAGGGTTCCATGGGTTTGGGAAGTTTTGTGCAAGCTCAAAGATCTGAGGAGGTCCATGATCCTGGCCGCTCACGCCCAGAAGTGGAGTTAAATCGCGTGCAATAACACCTCTGCCGTAAACTGATGCGAAGAGCGCATTATATTCAACCGCCATTGACCAGACCATTGGTGCACCGTAAAGATGTGTGTCTATCCATGAGGCACCATAATCGGTAGAGAGGAAAATTCCGTACTGGTTGGCAACAAAAAAATGAGAAGTGTCCGATAGTATGCACCAAGCATAGCAATCAACAAGCGGATCACTCACTCTTTGCCAGCTGGACCCGTAGTTTGTCGACAGGTAAACGTGAGACCCAATCCCAACGATCAGAACCCCTCCAGCTGCTGCAATATACTCTCCTCCCGGACTGTCTGTCAAGCCGCTCATAACTGGCACCCACGTCAATCCAAAGTCATTGGAGAGAAGAATGCTATCCACTTCCCCACCGAATCCAAATGTTGTTTCCGTAAAGGCGTACAGGCTCCAACCAAGGACGGCGAGGGATGAGACACTCTTATTTCTTAACCCACCCGTTTGCCATGTCGATCCCCTATCCGTCGAGAAATAAAATCCGTAAGTCCCGACATAAATGTTGGTATCGCCTGAGGCGTTAGGACCAGTCACAATATCCGCAATCGCAGCACCACCGACATATGGAAAACTGACCGGGAGCCAATGATCTCCCTGATCGCTGGAACGATACAGCCCGCTACCCGCATTTGATGAGAATCCCACATACACCAGCGAATCAAAAAATGCAATCCTACTCATCGAGCCCCTGTTAGTAGGCAGGGTTGTATCAATCGATTGCCAATGTAGGCCGTAATCACAAGATCGATATAATTGGGGAGGATAGTATCTGTTCCATCCCAATCCCGCATACACGTAACCCGCATTTGCTCCCAAGGCCGTGATGTTGACGGAATCATTCGATAATACCGGCCACCATTGTGCCTCGCTTCTCATAGGCACGACCAGTAGTATCCAAATTCCAAGGTGAAATCGCAAAGCACGAAACTTCATGGCAAACACCCTCCTATGAAATCGGTGAGTCTCCTCGGGTCATAATTCAGCGCCCGGCGCAAGGATCACGCTGGGCTTCCAACTATTTGTGCAATGCGACTTATTACCCTCCATTACCTAAGCAGCTAGGCTCACTGCTCCACTGATAACACCATGCCTCACAGTACATCCACCGGCTGCAGGGATTCGGGTATGCATCGAGCCCGCATTTTTGCTCTGGCCTGTAGCTGTAGCAGTGCCCAATCAGCGCATCCCCATTACCACTCCACCAACATTGACAGTAAGAGGAACCGCACATGGTATCACAATCCGAGCCAAAGGATTTCTCATGGAACAATTGCATCAACCCGATAACCCCGATTATCAGGGCGAACATGACGATCACTACCTCTCTCGCTTGTTTTTTCAATGTTTTACGTCCATTTTGTTGTTTCTCTGTTTGCCGAGATTATTTCTCGACGTTATTTCAGAATCTCTTTCCGCCACCTATCCGTCCCTCTATATCACCCACATCCTTCTCAGATAATTCGCCCCCCCATGCCGATTCGACCACCCCTTTGCTGTCAATCAATATTGTCTCTGGGTATGCATACACCTTGTATTTTCTGTAGAATGCGGTGTCTGCAATGGTCACAAGTTCAAACCTCAGGTTTGTGCTGTCACTGTACTTCACTGTCTGGTCGAAGTCACTACTCGAGACCCCAATGATTCTACAGCGATGATTGTTCGAATTGTTCTCAATTTCATTCCATTGTTGAAGGGTTCTGTGGCAATGTGGGCATTTCGTCGAAAGCACGAACAGTAAGTATTTCTCGACGGTATCCACATATGTGAGTTGGTCAAAACGCCCGTCTAACATTTGGACTCTGAATGCACCGACCTTCTCGCCTGGCTTCACCAACACCAACGGCGGTGGTGTTAATGCCGACTTCAATTTCCGATTTTGTAAAATCAATAAAATATCCTCAACCCCAAGAAACACTATCAGAACAACGCCAATTAAATAGATCCAATTTGTTTTTCTCTTGTCTCCGTCCATAGGTCTTTAGCTCGCGTTCGCCTGAAATTATCGATTGAGTACTTGTAAGACTCTTCTGAGTAAATAAACAATGTGAGTGTCAAAAGGATTACGTCGCGAATGAGCAACCAAACACCGACCTTATCATAGTCGCTTGGTCCAAAGCATCCACAATTGACTGCCTCGCCACTCAGAATAATGGGGATGATGGCTGCAATAAAGATAATTAAAAGTGCAGCTACAATCGAGATCGCGAGCCTGGTTCGGAAACCAATCAATAGCATCAGCCCGGATATGAACTCGATCGAAGAAAGGATGGTCGCGAGGATTCTGGCAAAAGAATCCGGCACCACGTTAAACTTCTGCACCGCCAAGGCAAATGCCCCCAGATCCATCAGCTTCAAAATGCCCGATGTGACGAACAATATTCCAACGAGGATACGAAAGATCGCAAGGATGTACGTTCTCATTCTATCTACCCCACATAAAGCATAAAAACCCAGCGACACATTTAGTGAAGCCGGGTTTCAAGGAACGGTATTATTATTTCAGCCGCCTCTGATGCCTACCTAGAACAATCAAAATCTAAAAATAGATACATAAATGTCAAGACTTGTCGCAAATATTTGTGATCAGCGGACGGCTGAAGAGATTTTTCTCTGGACAGTATCGTCCCTCCAGAATCTCACAAATTCTCTACTAAGCCAGTTCCTCGAAACTGTGGCTCCCGTGTGGAATTACCACCACATAGTTGCGCCAGGGTCCGGAGATCGGAGTACGTAAATCACCTCCCGGTTGATGAAAGTACGTTTCGCGGTCCGCGCCCATTAAGCTAACCAAGACCGTCTTTCAGAATTGGTATTCAAACTCCCGGATAAAATGTGTAGGTTTATGAAAGTTCGGGCTCCGGGCACTTTAGGATTAGAGGATGGTGAGCTTGTCGAACAATCCTGCTCCGGGCAATCTTTTCCGTGGCCTGAGCGAGTCCCCTTTTGGGGACGAGTCGAACGCCACTTTTCCTCACTGATTGTTCCAGCCACCTGAGCGAGTCCCATTTAGGGGACGAGTCGAAGGCAGGCTCCTGGCACTATCATCTCTCAAGGACTCCGGACACGTCTCCCACCAGCCTTACCCCACATCTCGTGACTCGACCCCGGAAGGTGAAAGCCGAGGCAGCATCATCAGTCGTTTCGGGCAACTGTCACATCGAAGCGCAAAAGATATTCGTTCGCCTGTGGTGAGAGCAGATCAGGCGTGACAAGAGAGTCGTATATCGCGTGATACAAAAGAGAATCCGGAACGGAGCTGCCGGGAGAAACCTCATGAAAGAACTCGACAATCCCGTCGTCGAACGGCCGAAGCGTTGGAAGGAAAACATCGCCGTGAAGCGGATCGACAGTCACGCCAGGAATGTCGTCAAAATGACCGTCGGACCAGGGATTCAAACTGGCATCAAAGCGATCGAGACCCAACGCCTCCAGGATCAGCGCAGTTTTTCACCACTTCCTGCAGGCAGGGAACTCACCAGTCGTTTAATCCCTTTCCGTTGAGGATTTGAGGGATGCATTTTTCAATCCTTGATTCACGAGTTTTGGATTGTTTGGGTTGAGAGAAATAAAAAATGTATCCTCTCTGACGTCCCGGTGTCAATGCATCGAAGGCACTTTTCAAGGCGGGGTTTTCATTTAATTTATTTTGAAACTCTTTGGGAATCTTGTAATCTGAAGTCTTTTTCAACTTCACTTTTAAACCTGCTTTTTCCACTTCAATGGCTTCATAGATATATGCCTTGAGGATGCGCTCCATCTTGACTATTTCACGAACATTAGTGAACCGAATCTGGCGCGCCGCCTGCACATTCTCCGTCTGTCGGATTAGAATACCACGGCCATCATTTAACAAGGCGCCTTTGAAGAACAGCAGCGCACAGTATTCTTTAAATCCATGTATTAGCACGATGTTTCTTTTGTCAAGCGTATAACAAGGCTGACCCCACTTCAATTCTTCGGTCAGCCCGCAGTCAAGAACGATCGTTCTCAACTTCTTCATTTCTTCCTGCCACGTTTTGGCCTTACTTAAAACTGCATCAACCTTAGGATTCATTATACTCCAACCTTTCGCTCGTTCGCCCACAGATATTCATGAAATGACCACAAGATCAATCTACTGATTTGCACTGTGTTCGTCAAGAGGACGACTTCGCTTTGCTGCACTCTGCCGTTTGGCATGTGGCAGCATCAAACATCTCAACCGATTGAGTAGATGCCGGACCCGAGTCCGCTCTAGATAAGCCGGGATAATG
>JAWOMQ010000041.1:0-8124 GCA_033852415.1 Bacteroidota bacterium | reverse complement strand
CGGAAACATATGGGCCGAAGTTGCCGACGAGATTAGCGACTCTAATGGCGCCTCCGTAGACGGTTCTTATTGGGCTATAGACAGCTCATCATATCGCCGAGTTCCTGAAGCGACTTGGTATTACGTGCCGTTGACTTTGTGTCAAATACCCATAATAAAAGGACGTAGCTGGCATGTATCGCAAAATGATTTTGAATATAACTGGTGGTACGGTGATTTGCTTTACACCTCTGTCGATACGACCGTCTATGTTCTGGGGAAGAAATACGAGCATTGCATCATGATTGACCCAGACTATAGCCTGGACTACATGTTCTCCTGGTATTTGGTAATTGCTCCTGGCATCGGAATCGTGAGAGAATGGGTTAGCGCTGGAGTGTGTGGCCGATCACTAGAACTGATCTCGAAGAATTTTTAAGGTTATTTCTTCAATATCAACTTCATCATCTCTCTAAATCTTATACTTATCTTTCCTGGCCACTTTCCTGTAACCCGAGCTGTGCCCAAGATCTGCAATCTCTCTTTCAAATAACTCCAGAGCGTTCTCCGGTGAAGAATTCAGCTTCGCCGATTTTTCCTCTGATAGCAAAACACCATTTCCACACACGGCTTCACTATACCTTTGCGGATCTGAAGCCTGGTGCAGTTACGCACAAATTCAATGACTTGATGAAACGAATCAACTTGACGGCGTTCAAGCTTCACTCGCTTCGACATACATTTGCGACGCGGCTTGTTGCAGCTGGGGTGGACATTCTTGCTGTAAAAGAATTACTCGGGCATCAGGATATTCGGACCAGCATGGTGTACGCGAAGGCTGATACAGAAACGCTTCGGAGGGCCGTAGAAGTACTGATGAACTAGCGAGGTGTGATCAAGTGTGGTCCAATTTTGGTGACATTTTTGGTTCGTTTGACCAATGTCACATACAAAGTGGCGAAATTTTGTGCGCCCAGAGGGAGTCCCCCGAAGGGGTCCCTTTGGGAGAACCCCCAACCTCAGCTCCGTAATCTAATGTGAGACAGGGCAACTCCTCATATCACACGAAAAATCAAGAAGATCATGAAACTTTAGTTGGCAAATTGCCAAACGGCCTCCCATAAGTTAGCAATCAGGGTAGCAGCCATCAGCATAAAAAAAATGGGTAAGGAATCATCCTTACCCATGTAAGTGCGCCCAGAGGGAGTCGAACCCCCAACCCTCAGCTCCGTAGGCTGATGCTCTATCCAATTGAGCTATGGGCGCGTTGTTTTGGGCACTTGCATTTTCAAAAACACCCCTAAAAAGCAGGGATGAGTGTCAAGATCGTGACAAGTAGTTTTAACTGGTAACAGGTGAAAACAACTGGTGCCCAAGTTAGTGTCAATAAAGTAGCAATTTCTACGGAAAGTTTCAATTTCCTTTCGCGTATACATAAGCCCTGATTGAAACAACAACATCGACCGCCAAACCGTTATCAATGGCAGCGCGCATTCAGTCAGGGGTGATTGAACATTAAGAGAATTTAAAGGTCTCCGTGTGCCAATGTAAATTATTTTTAACTTGATTTCACCTCCTTGGTGCTTTATGTTAAAAGTAAGAGGGTCATCGGATATCAGCCGATTTTGTGTCGAGCCTCCCAAAATATTTCGTTGTTCGCGCGGGTAATCTAATCTCGGGCATAGTTTGGTTGTAAATAAGTCACTTGTTGATTCATATATTCGAGCAGGATTTCAATCATAGGCTCCAAAAATGATACTCTTTGGCTTACAGATTTCTCCCACTGCGCATGAAGGCATACTTGCGTTGTGTGGGCACCTAGTTTGATCTAAAACCTCATAGGAGAGATCGCTGATGAAATATTACATGATTATAACAATGACATTCGTTATTGGATTTCTTTCATTGCTGGTAACCACGGCGAGTGCGCAAGTTACCGGTGAGCCCATTGGCAGGATAAGCCTGGGCCCTCAAATCGGATATTTTCAATCGAAAGATGCCGATAATGGTAAACTAATGTTGGGTGCTGCATTGCGGGCCAAAGTCGCCGATGTACTCGGTATCGAGGGGTCGATAGATTATCGGCAGGAAGAGTACAGTAGTGGTGCGGCTACAGTGACGAGCTGGCCGGTCATGGTAACAGCACTCATCTATCCGGTTCCTGTGATTTACGGTGCAATAGGGGCGGGATGGTACAATTCCTCCGTTGATTATAAATATCCACTGGGAATAAATGTGAGCGGTGAAACAAAACAGGAATTCGGATGGCATTTTGGCGGTGGTCTGGAGCTTCCTGTAGGATCATCCGCGGAACTAGTTGGGGATGTGCGGTACGTATTTCTGAATTACAATTTCCAAAACTTCCCGGGAAGTAATGGAACGACGAATAATTTCTATGTTATCGATGTCAGCGTTCTCTTTAATTTATGATGATCATGCACGATTTATAGTTCAGAGACCTATGAGGTTAGGCGCCAATTTTATTGTAAAACCAGCGGTTTGAGTGGCAGAATTTCTCAATGGTCTATCCAATTGAGCTATGGGCGCTGCTCTTCTAAAGGCTCCTTCCTGTTCTGACCGCTGAAAGGCACATCAAAATACCACCTGACTTTGAAATTTTCCCTTGAATTTTGCCAGGGACTTTCCTACATTCAGTCAGGGAGGCATCAGTCATTTCCGTTCTCTTTGTTCCTTTCCAGTTATCAATTTTGGAGATCTTAAGCTATGGAAGAAAATCTCAAGTTTACGCTCAACGGTCAGCCCGTGACGGTCAATGTCGACACCGATCGGAGGCTGCTGTGGGTTCTTCGAACGGATTTAGGTTTGACTGGCACCAAGTACGGGTGCGGTGAGAGCTACTGCGGCGCTTGCACCGTCATCGTCAATAATGAAGCCATCCGATCTTGCCAGACCCTTGCGAAGAGTATTGCCGGCAAGGAGGTTGTCACGATCGAGGGTTTATCGAAGGATGGAAAACTTCATCCGCTTCAACAGGCATTTGTGCAAAAGGATGCCCTCCAGTGCGGCTATTGTACGCCGGGCATGATCCTCAACGCGTATGCGTTTTTGAAAAAGCATCCCCAACCGTCACCGTCGGATATTCTGGCTGGAATGGAGGATAACCTCTGCCGGTGCGGGGCCCACAATCGTATCGTGAGAGCAATTCAAAAAGCTGCGAAGGAAATGGAAGGAGGATTCTAACATGAACGATATCAAATTGCTTAATCCCGATTCCCAGCCGTCTCCCGCAGACCTCGATCTCACCAGACGGCAATTTCTGAAAATATCCGGAAGCGGCATCATTCTCCTTTTCACCGTAGGTGATCAATCGCTTCTCGCGCAGGAGCGCTTTCGCCGGGACCTTCCCACCGATTTTAATGCCTATCTGAAGATCAGTGAAGACGGGAGAGTTGCATGTTACACGGGAAAAATTGAAATGGGACAGGGTGTTTACACGTCACTGGCTCAAATGCTGGCTGATGAAATCGATGCAGATCTCAGCGCGGTCGATATGGTTATGGGTGACACGGAACTCTGCCCTTATGATATGGGAACGTGGGGTTCAATGTCGACCCGTTTCTTCGGTCCGGCTTTGCGATTGGCCGGCGCAGAGGCGCGGGAGATTCTGGCTGAGATCGGCGCCGAACACCTTGGTGTCTCTTCGGACAAAGTATCGACAGCGAACGGACATGTCTTCCTCACTTCCGATCCCGGAAAGAAGGTTTCATATGGCGAGCTTGCGAAGGGAAAGAAAATCGTTCGTCACCTGAAAGGGAAAGCGAGTCTCAAAAAACCAACCGAATTCAACATCATGAGCAAACCGGTGACACGACTCGATGCGGAAGAAAAGGTCCGGGGGAAAGCGCAGTATGCCGGAGACATCCGGCTGCCGGGCATGCTTTACGCAAAAGTACTCAGACCCCCTTCCCATGAGGCAAAGCTTGTCGATGTCGACCTCAGCGCAGCGAGGCAAATACCCGGAATCGATATTGTTCGCGATGGAGATTTTGTGGCGGTCCTACATCGATATCCGGATGTTGCAGAAATGGCCCTCACGAAAATCAAGGCGACGTTCGACCATACGGCATCCGGTCTCAATGATGAGAATATTTTCGATCACCTGTTGAAAGTCGCACCCGCGGGAAATGCCATTGCAAGCGGTGGAGATCTGACGGCAGGAAAGCGCGAAGCCGGCACCATCGCGGAAAAAACCTACCTGAACGATTATGTTGCACACGCGCCGGTTGAACCACATACTGCGACTGTCAGGATAGAAGGCGGCCATACGACTGTCTGGGCATCGACTCAAACGCCTTTTATGGTGCGCGATGCCGTTGCAAAGGAACTCGGTGTATCGACCGAAACCGTGCGCGTGATGCCAATCTTTGTTGGCGGCGGCTTTGGAGGAAAAGGGCGTTTCACACAGGCCGTCGAAGCAGCCCGGATTGCCAAACTCTGCGGTAAACCTGTGCAACTTGCCTGGTCGCGTGCGGAAGAATTTTTCCTTGACTCATTCCGGCCGGCTGCGATTGTGAAGATCGCCTCGGGAATTTCAGCGAAAGGGAGGATTTGTTACTGGGATTACCATGTCTACTACGCCGGCGATCGCGGCGCCGCTCAGTTCTACGATATCCCGAATCACAGCACCACAACGTACAGCGCAAACTGGTCGGGTGCTCCCGGGGCCCATCCCTTTTCAACGGGTGCCTGGCGGGCTCCCGGAAATAATACGAATACCTTTGCTCGTGAATCCCAGATTGATATCATGGCCGAAAATGCCGGCGTCGATCCGGTCGAGTTTCGTCTGCAGCACCTCAACGATCAGAAGATGCGCAAGGTTCTGAAATCGGCGGCAGAGAAATTCGGCTGGACCTCCGCGAAATCCCCCTCGGGACGGGGCTGTGGCGTTGCTCTTGGCCTTGATGCAGGGACATGTGTCGCAGCTATGGCGGAAGTGCAGGTCGATAAGCTTACGGGCGGGGTGACTGTAAGACGGGTGGTCGCAGTGCAGGATATGGGACTCTCGATCAATCCGGAAGGCGCTAAGATCCAGATGGAAGGATGTATCATGATGGGTCTCGGGTATGCATTGACCGAAGGGATACACTTTGATTCGGGGAAAATTGCAGATCTGAATTTTGACAGCTATGAACTCCCGAGGTTTTCATGGCTGCCCGCCATCGAGACCATCGTGATCGATAATAAAGATGCTGACCCGCAGGGTGGGGGCGAGCCGGCAATTGTCACCATGGGCGCAGTGATCGCGAACGCGATATACGATGCAACCGGAGCGCGCCTGTTCCGGCTTCCAATGACGTCGGATCGAATCAAGGCCGCCATAGAAAAGAAGTAAGGAGTATAATTTGAATTTAGAGAAAGGGAAGAAATAGCCAGGAACATCTGATTTTTCAACCATAGAACTTCTTCATCTTAATGGGAGGCAACCATGGAAAAGGGTTATGTCTATATTCTTTCGAATTATAGACGAACATCATTCAGAATCGGTGTCACCAAAGATCTCGCGCAGAGCTGGCAGAATCGGCGGCGGGAAGATGTCAGATCTTTTGTGACCAATACCCATCTGCAATACCTCGTTTATTTCGAGCAGCTCGCAAGCATGAGAGATGCTTATTGTCGTCGAAGGGAGTTAACGGGCTGGAGTGAGTCCTCATGTGTCAATCTCATACGGTCGATCAATCCATACATGATGGATTTGTCCTGGGCTGTAGGATGAACAAATAGATCGTGGATTAATGTAAGATCAGTAATTTTATTGATTTACCATAGCAAGCCGCTTCCAATCGGGCTTTCTAAGGTGATAAAAGAGTCCAATATCTACTCTCTATCCCGAACTGTAGGGCTGGCACCACCTTCAACCTGCAATTTTGGTAATCTGGTTTTTCTGAATAACTTTCCCCGGCAGTACCATGATTTGATGAAAACCGTTCGTTGTTATCTGAGGGATTCCACTCCGGGAAGTTCCTTGACTATCTATGATTCTTTCGATATTATGTGATTAATCCGTCGCATGCAGGTTGTACGGCAGCACGACCGGTGTATAGATGCCGCGATGTGAGGGATCCTTCCATCATCTAACCGACGTTCTTTTCATTTTTGTGGGCTCATGACATTCTTCCCTGAATGCATGAGCGTCATCATTCAAGAAAACGTATTTCGCGGAAGCGTTTCTGTCGCTTCCTTGATCGGAGCAAGGAGCATATTGGTATGGCGTGCCTGATGAAACGGGTTCTTCCTTTTTGCACTGCAATTCTCACCGTCTCGGTGGTTTCCACTCAACTGTCATTGTCACAAACTCAGGATGAGAATGTGATACGCGCCGCGCAAGACGGTCTGCAGTTATATCTGCAAAAGATACCACCCGGTGCCGAGAGGAGGTACGGATTTTCTGACCGTACGGAATTCACATCGGCAGTCATCGGTTCACCGATGGGCCTTTGTTCAATCCATCCTGATTCTCTCCGCGACGGAATAAAATCCGGCAAGCATTTCCTCATGAATCTTGAAGAGTGGAAGGTCCCGGTTCTGGTCGGGGGCGATATGCGTGCGATCCTCACGATAGCGAAGGTCGAAGGCAAGTTCAGAGTCGTTGAGCTGAGCGGAGCCGGGTTAGCGCAGGAACTCAATCTTTTCAACAAACAACATCCGAAGGAAAAGAAAGCGTTTTTGAGATTGTTTCAAGCGCATTGCGATTTCCTCATTCTTATGCGCGGCAACATCAGCGCTGAAGATGGCGATGTCTATCCACTGGGGTCCGCAAAGGTCACTTTTTCTGATCAGCGGTTCGAAGATGGCAAACCCTATTCAATGAAGCACCTCCTTCCGGTGATCCGGCAGAAGTATTCTGACGAGCACTGGTTCGATGAGAAAAATCGCGGCAGATAGGAGGAGAGCCACCATGAATCGAACGATTTTGTTCCGGCATATTGCGGCGATCTTCTTTCCAATGATGTTGACTGCTCAGGTGCTCAATGTGCCTCTCGTATTCCAGGAGCAGAACGAATGGTGCTGGGATGCGACAAGTTGTTGTGTCCTTGGATATTATGGCATCGATGTCGATCAGTGTGTGGTCGCCGAATATACGAGAACTCATGCGGTGTGGCACGATTTCGGAACCGTCAACTGCTGCGATGACCCCAGCCAGGGGTGCAATTATCCCAATCAGATGTGGGGCGATCCCGGAAGCGCACAAGCGGTTATGCAGCATTGGGGGGTGGACAACTACGGCACGAGCCCTCTCACCATTCTGCAGATTCAGGCAGAGCTTGCATTCAAGCACCCGTTCATCATGTTGTGGGAATGGACCACGGGCGGCGGGCATGCGCTCGTTGGTTATGGCCTCGATTACACGTTTCTTTACTATATGGATCCATGGCCGGGAGATGGTTATGCCATAAGCGACTATACCTGGGTGCTCGCTTCTTCGGATCACTACTGGGCTGGTACAAATGTAATCACAACCGACTATATCGATAATCCTCTTCCGCCTTCGAACCTCACTGCTTACAGTGATTTTCAAACCCCCACGTCAGCAGTTCTTCGCTGGACGGACCCCACCATGATGCGGAGCGGATTGCCGATATCGGATTTCAGAATCCGTATCTATAGAGATTCAACTCTCGTCGGGGAGGTCAATCCCGGGATCATGACCTACACCGACACAGGATTGACAAATCACGCACTCTGCAGATACAGAGTGCGTGCGATCGCATCGCTCGTTCTCGGTTCGGCCGCTCTCGTCTCATGTTATGCTGGTGGAAGCGCCGTCCCTGAAGCACCCCCCGCGCTCTGGGCCAAGGATGGTGAGGACGGTGTCCATCTCTCATGGAAAAACCCATCTCGCCAAATGGACGGTACTCCACTCAACGATATGCACGCAATTCTTGTTTATCGCGATGGAGTCCTTGTTGATAGTATTCTCCAAACATCCGCCGACACGGGAGAGGTTCGGCAACATATTGATTTAATATCCGGATACCACTGGTATGTTCTGCGGACACGTGATTCGGAACTGCCGATGAATACCAGCATTCCAACAGACTCGGTACTGGCATTCGGAGGTGCCGGTCACATCTATACCGATGATTTTGAGCAGGGGCCAGTCTCCCTCTACCGGACGGGAGCGTG
>JAWOMQ010000014.1:0-3255 GCA_033852415.1 Bacteroidota bacterium | reverse complement strand
CGCCGAGTTCCTCCGCGATCAGAATGTCGGAAATCCATATGACTGGAACGACTGGGGGTCGAAGCTGTACGCTTCATGGGCATCACATGGAAAATCTGAACCGGTTGTAATGAACTCAGCTACCGTTCCGGTCAGGGATTCGCTTGAGGCGGTCCGTGAGGATTCCAGATTGCCCGTCGCCACGCGATTATGGCAGAACTACCCCAATCCATTCAATCCTTCCACCACCATTTCGTTCACGCTTGGTAAACTGTCATATGTTTCCATCAGGATTTACAATCTTGCCGGACAGGAAGTAGCAATGCTGGTTAATGGATTGAAGCCGTCCGGCAACTACTCCGTCCATTTCGATGCCTCCTCGCTACCCACAGGGATATATTTCTGCCGGTTACTCGCTGACAACCGGTCACAAATTAAAAAGATGCTTTTCATCAAATAACACTCTTATGAATTATACTGACATCGTTGTATCAAAGGAAGAAGGGTACGCCCTCCTGCAGTTCAATCGTCCCGAAGTAATGAATGCGATAAATATCAAACTGATGACGGAACTTGTCGAGGCCCTCGAGGCATTCGATAAGGACGACACGGTCCGCGCAATTATTATGACAGGAAATGAAAAGTCGTTTGCAGCCGGAGCGGATATTAAAGAAATGGCCGGATCATCGGCGATTGAAATGCTGCTGCGTGACCAGTTCGCGCGATGGGACCGGATCCGGAAGATCAAGAAGCCTATTATTGCCGCGGTGAGCGGATTCGCCCTTGGCGGGGGCTGCGAACTCGCCATGACCTGCGATATTATCATTGCCTCAGAGACCGCCAGATTCGGACAACCGGAGATTAGTATCGGCGTAATCCCCGGCGCAGGCGGAACTCAACGACTCACCCGGGCGGTCGGAAAATATAAGGCCATGGAAATGGTCCTCACCGGAGGCATGATCAACGCCGAGGAAGCTCTGCGGTGGGGCCTGGTCAACAAGGTTGTCCCGGTGGAACAGTATCTCAAGGAATCTCGAGCCCTTGCGAAGGAAATCGCAGCCAGACCACCGATCGCTGTCCGGCTTGCGAAAGAGGCAGTCCTGAAATCGTTCGATACGACCATTGAGGGCGGATTGGAGTTCGAACGGAAAAACTTCTACCTCCTTTTCGCCTCCGATGACCAGAAGGAAGGTATGAAGGCCTTTTCCGAAAAACGCAAACCAGAATGGAAAGGACGATAGTTATGGACGTCACAAGTTCACCCTCTCTTGTCACGCGCCGGATCGTCCAAATCACCGGCGAGCTATACATCGCAGTTGTCCTCGTGTTAGCATCCTTCTGGGTCGCGCGTGCGCAATCGGCCTCAGATTTTGAACTGGTTGAAAGTGTTCCACTGGAAACCTCGTTGGGTAATACTGACATCCGGAAGGCGCATGATGTTTGGATGGAAATGATTTCCAGCGCAAAGAAGAGTCTTGATTTTGAAGAGTTCTATATTTCAAATAAGCCCGGGGAACCGCTCGATGATATTATAGCGGCGATGCGCACTGCTGCGGGCCGGGGGGTCCGTGTCAGGCTGATAGCGGATGCGCGGATGTACAAAACATACCCTGAAACTATCGAGATGCTCGACAAGCAAGACAACATCTCGGCAAGGATAATCGATTACGGGAAGCTCGCGGGAGGAATCCAGCATTCAAAGTATTTTGTTGTCGATACCAACCAGGTCTACATCGGGAGCCAGAATTTTGACTGGCGTTCTCTGGAGCATATCCATGAGCTTGGTGTCCGCATCAGACATCCCGACGTCGCCAAGATGTGCCTGGGGGTATTCGATCTTGACTGGAAGCTTGCGGAAAAAAATGACCCGTCTGAGATAAAAAAATTTCTTGTCTCGCGACATTACGACATCCCCTTTAAAGCAGCGTTCGAACCTCATGACACACTCGAATTCATCCCCACGATGAGTCCGAAACTATTGATCCCGGACACTGCTTTGTGGGACGAGCGCAACATCGTCAATCTCATTAATAATGCGAAGCACGAAGTGGACGTTCAGGTCATGACCTATTCGCCGGTGGCAAGGGACAAGAGCTATTATGCCGAGCTTGACGACGCATTAAGAAGAGCTGCGGTGCGGGGCGTAAAAGTGAAAATGATCGTCGCGGACTGGTCTGAGGAACATCCGATGATTGATTACCTGAAAAGTCTCTCTCTTGTTCCAAACATCAAAATAAAGTTGAGTGAAATACCTGATTGGTCAGGGGGATACATTCCGTTTGCGCGCGTAGAGCACTGCAAATACATGGTTGTCGACAGCAGCTCGTGCTGGATTGGAACAAGCAACTGGGAAAAAAGCTACTTCTATACAACTCGGAATCTCGGTGTCGTCGTTCTTAACACAAGGTTTACTAATCGGCTCCGGGACATCTTTTACAAGGGCTGGGATGGCCCCTATACCACGTTTCTGAAACCGGAGGTTGATTACAAACCCCGAAGGCATGGGGAGAATTAGGACTACCTGCTCTATTCTCAATTGCCTTGCGGGGCAGTCCCGCACTGAATGGGGATCATTTTTGGAGTTGAACTTTTCCAGCGGACTTTCGCAACTGGGTCTGCAGGAAGTAGAAAATTCCTTCCATGACGGTTAAGAGGAGGAGTGACAGTGCGTCGCGATCGAGCCAGCGACCGAATCCTTTTTCACTGACAAGAAACTTCATGAGAAATGTCGCCATCTGCCAACCCACAACGAAGATCAGGACAATAAAACCAACCGCTAGCATTCCTTCCTTCCAATCACTCTCCTGCCAGCGCCTTGTGAAGGCGATGACGGCAGCAACGACGTGGATATAGAAGACGAAGAGAATGACCATGTCAATTTACCTCCGCAGCAATAAACGTCACTGTAAGAAATCCATCATCTGTGCCCAACGCAGATTCATTCAAAATGACTCCTTCACCGGTTTGCTGGAAACAAGGGCCCTAAACGTCAGAAACAGAATTTTGATATCAAACAGCAAAGTCCAGTTTTCAATGTAGAACAGATCATATTTGATCCGGTCGGCAAGGGAAGTGTTGCCGCGGAGACCATTTACCTGTGCCCAGCCCGTCATCCCTGTTTTCATCCTGTGTCGTTCGAGATATTTTGGCACGTGATCCTTAAATTGTTCCACAAAAAATGGCCGCTCCGGGCGAGGACCGACCAGACTCATTTCTCCCTTGAGCACATTAACGAGTTGGGGAAGCTCATCAATACTTGTTCCCCGGAGGAACGCG
>JAWOMQ010000023.1:0-4826 GCA_033852415.1 Bacteroidota bacterium | reverse complement strand
GGTTCCGCTGTAGCGGAACACACGCTCTCCAGGCGTGCCAGTTAAACCACTCCTGCACCTTTCCGGATTGTCGGCTTAATATATGAGAAAAAGTCATGAAATGAAAATTCATCAATGCCGGAAAATTACTGAAGAAGTTTAATCGTGATTCTCTATTCAACCGGAGATCACTTTTGATGGATCATGCACGCTTGCTGTGATTTTCAGATGAGGCCGGGGGAGATATGCGAACAAGAAAAAGGAGAAAAAGAAAACGCTCAGGTCGGGGGCTTGCCTGAGCGCTGATTCAAATCTGCCTATGCTGATAGGGACTAGCATAAACAGAAATTGAAGTTTTGTGTGTCTAATTAACTGAAATAACCTCAGCTTGTCAAGCTATGGATTATTAGAATATTCTAATAAACTAATTAACGGAACATTAATAAATGGAAAATGTGGACTAAGGGAAATGATTTCGCACGGGAACCACGACAGCTAGGTGACATAAAAATACCCCTTTAGCAATTGCAATTTCATACCATGAGGTGCAGACAAGCGAAACTTGGTTGAGTGACACGGCGTGCTGGCTTCTGCGGTATCTCTCAAGTCCAACCTTGTTTCTCGCATCTGGATTCCGAACGATCATGACTATCACTGCGATTGTTTCGTTGTTGTTTTTTCCTAAGAAATAAATTATATTGTGCCGAATTTATTTCTCTTCTCCTTACTCTGCTTGTAACATAGTCCATGATCCGATTCCGTCTTCTCCTCACTCTTCTGTGTGCACAATTTTGCTTTCACGTTTTGTCGTTTGCCGGTGACGGTAAGGACCGACCCCGTTCTCCGCTCGATGATATTCAAAACAAATTTACGAGCGTTGGAAATTTAGCGCTGACAGTGACGAATTTCGGGACACTTGGTACGAGAAACTTATTCTGGCCTAATCAACCGTCGTGTGAATATCCTCGTGGTTCGAGGATCGAACATCTTCCTGTTGCTTCGTTATGGATTGGCGCCGTGATGAGAACCGGAGATTCAACAGATCCCCGGAACGGCGTGCCTCTTGTCTCCACGGGTGCGACAGACCAATCATCGACAGGCGGGGTGAGCGGACAGGGATACGAGTTTAACTCAGAACCTGGGGATAGTATCACTGAACTGTCATCGTTGGAGGATAACCGTCCTTCCACGTCCCAATTCAGTCCTTCTGCAATCAGCCATCAGGATTTCGTTTGTGATTATTCAGATCGGTACACCCATGTACCCTCAACTGGTGATACTATTCCAAATCATGTTCCAATGGGCATACTGGTTCATCAGTCGAGCTACGCGTGGAATTTTCCTTTTGCTGATTTTTTTGTCCTTCTTCGTTATGACATCATCAATCCCAAAACGAGCATCGATACCCTTGATTCCGTGTACGTCGGACTTTGGGCTGACCCTGCTGTCCATAATACAAATTACGTACGCCCGGGTGTGCCCGGCTATTTCAATCATACCGGTGAAGGATTTGATCCATTGCGTCGGCTGGCATATTCTTTTGATTACGACGGCGCCCCCGGAGGACCTCCTGCAAACAGCTATTTGGGCATAAGCCTCCTGGGCTCGACTCCCTTTCCGAATGGTGTCGATTCAATTGGAAATCTGACAGCCCACACATACTACAACGCATGGCAATTTCGTTCGACCACTGCGCAGAATGAATACCTTTCACCGACCGATGACTACAACGCGCAGAACCCGTATCTCAGCCGTTATTCTCGCTTGACCCAATCGATACCTCAGTCGGCCATCGATCCCCTAAAGGTGCTAAATCCATCTGGTTGCGTATTCTTGCTTTCCTCAGGACCGTACAAACGATTGGATCCGGGGGACACTCTGGAGGTTGTATTTGCTGTTGTTTGTGCAAAAAAATATGGGAATGATCCGGCATCTTACGACTCCACAATCCAGCGATCAACTTTGTACTCAGAGCTCGCTTGGGCGCAAAAATGCTATCAGGGGGAGGATGTAAATGGAAATGACGTCCTTGACCCCGGAGAGGACATCGCTCGCAGAGACTCGGTATATGGACTCACTTATGTTCCCGATGGGCAGATCACCAGATATCTCCTGCCAGCACCTCCACGTCAACCAAAGGTCCGCGCTGAGGTTGGTAATCAGGAGGTTACTATTTATTGGGACAAGACTACTGCCGAGGAATCTATCGATCCTATTTCCGGTGTGAAAGACTTCGAAGGCTACCGCATTTACAGATCGAATGAGGGGGCTGACTTCGAGCATCCGGAGGATTATATTCTGAACCTTCCACTGGTGGCCGATTTTGATCGTTCAGACGACGCTATGGGATATAATACAGGTTTCAGTCAGGTCTTGCTCGACACACCCAAAGTATTTCCGGGCGACACCGTCAAATACTGGTATCGCTTCCCTCCAAAAGGAGTCGGGGTAAAGAGTCTTAATGGCTGGCAGTATGTTTACGCTGTCTCTGCCTATGACCAGGGTGACCCCGCGAATAATGTGCCAAGTCTTGAAAGCGCCAAATCATATCACCGCGTTATCCCCGGAACTCCTCCCACATCATCTCCCTCGGTGGACATTGGTGTCTATCCTAACCCCTACTATGTGAATGCGTACTGGGACGGGAACAAAGAGCGACTCCGCAAGATATATTTCTATAACCTCCCTGCGCATTGTGAGATAACCGTCTACACACTTGCCGGGGACGTCGTGACCGTGCTCGAACACGATGCTGCAACTTACTCTGGGGGTGGAATTAACTGGTTCCAGCAGTTCGGATCAAGCTCAATTCCGGCAGAGTTTTCCGGTGGCGAACATGCGTGGGATCTGATTACCAGATACGACCAGGCAATTGCCACTGGTTTGTACCTATTTACTGTGAAGGACCTGGACACCCGGGTTATTAAACGAGGAAAATTCTTAGTCATCAAATAGAATTCGATGAAAAAAGTTGCTTCAGTCTTGAGTATTATAGTGCTGGTTCTCTGCGGGGGTTGCACAAAGGAGAATCCTAGTCAGCCCCACGCGAATGTCCCGCCGAAGACATTTCTCTGGCTCTACCCTGATTCGACAATTTTCGAAGGTCAAAGCAGACAACATGTCAGGTGGTGGGGAGAAGACCCCGATGGCATTGTAAAGGGATTTGTTTTTACCAGCGGGAAATTCTCGGCCCGCCAGGTTCCAAACCCTGTTCTGGATACAATCGCATGCCGATGGAAAGTCGGGAACGACTCGATTCTCGCATTTCCTCTGCTGACTAAGCGAGATACGTTTGACGTGCTCGTCCGCGCCGTTGATAACACATTCTCGATCAACTTACCTGATCAAGCGCTGATCAGATTTTATCCAACCAGCGGCGCAATAGCGTCACATTTGCCGTTCTGGGACAAGAATGAGAACGGCATCTTCGACAGCACAGATATCATCCTGCCGGGTCTCATCGGTGCAATGGATCCGAAAGGGGCGAGTCTGGGCTTGCCCCTCTTGAACCAGCCGCCTTCCGTAGTGTTTACACAAAACCCCAATGATCCGTCCGTGCTACTGCAGCAACCGCCCATGACGTTCACCGCTGCAACTTTTGCATGGATTGGAACAGACCCGGACGGTGATCAGACGATTCAAACCTATGATATCGCGTTAAATGACACAACGAACGCCGCCAATTTTCTGACTATTCCAAGCAGTGTCACTCTTGTATCTCTCGTCGTACCGAGATCTCGCAGCGATGTCGTTCCTCCGTCATCGGTTCAGGCAGTCATGGCCGATGTTTGGAGCGGGACGTTCGCACCGGGATTATCGTATTCTTCTTCACGCAGGTTGCTCGGGACGCTCCCAAATTTGAAAGTCGATACCCTGAACACCTTCTTCGTCCGCGCGCGCGACATCGCAGGCGATGTGAGCAAATTTATTGCAATGCCCGGTGATTCCCTCCACAGCTGGTTTGTCCGGAAACCTGTCGGAAGACTACTTATCATCGATGATTATATTAATTCTGACAGCACCAGCGTGTTGCAGTTTTATCACGCAGCGTTCAACAAGCTCAATAACCCCGACTTCACAGATGCTCAAGTCCTGAACATTGCGACCGGACTTACTCCACAGCAAAAGAGCAACTCGAAATTCGGAAAGCTTGTCCCGCCATATACGGATCCGGCGCTTATCTATACGATGCAACTTTATGATCTCATTCTCTGGTATACCGATCAAATACCCAGTCTTGCGGTCGCGCAATCGCCGCTTTATTATTATATCAACGATCCGACGCATCATGGGAAAGTCATTTTCACGACTTCTTTTCAAAATTCCACAGATCCGAGGGGCGCCTTGAGGGATTTCGCACCTCTCGATAGTATCAGCAATGTCGTGCTGAGTAACTCCCGGTTAGTTCCCACACCCGGAGAAACGAAGATTCCGAACGGTTATGTTCTCCTGCCGGATTCCAGCGATCCTTCAGACATAGCTCCACCTCTGGTATTTGGCAATGTCCCGAGTTCCTATGATAACATCACCAATCTCCCGATCTATTCCATCTTCATGCGCCCGATTTACCGGCGCGCTGATGCCAAATATCTCTACCACATGCAGAAGGATGGACGTATTCCGGTACGATATACCTATGTGACCACCCTCAATGATCTGACATCAAACGCCTCATCCGGATCGACCATCCTTGTCTGCGGACGCAACGGCACGCTGCTCTATTCGGCCGACGGCGGGATAACCTGGAGCACGCAGGTCTCCGCGCAGCAATACGCCTTCGAGAAGATCCATCTGATCAACAGTTCTTCGGCCATTGCAGTAGGCGATACGGGGACAATTTACTTTTC
>JAWOMQ010000152.1:0-8545 GCA_033852415.1 Bacteroidota bacterium | reverse complement strand
GGCGGCACATATCCATTCACGATAACGGCAACCGATTCGAACGGTTGTACAGGTTCACGGGCGTACACAATCCTTGTCGCCTCTGCAGCGGTCTTCAAAGTTGCAGCCGGTGCCGACACAATGTATTGGGACAATCCGACGACGTGGGTTGTCGTTTCGGGAACGTCCCTGACTGGAATTCCGCACGGGCAGGACCAGGTTATCATGGATAAGACATACCATACGACCGACTACGTGGTATGTACAGGTCCGGACGCGGCACAATCGGTTGCAAAAAATGACTCGGCAAAACAGATTACGATCGGAACGGTAGGAGGAACAGGCCGCGTCGAGTTATTGGTCCCGCACAATGCCCCGGTTCCGGCAGGGTACAACTTCCTGTTCGGTGACGGAGCAACGGGCAATTACGATATGATTATCCAGGGTAACGGTCGCGTCAGCGATTTGAAAGACAGTTACCTCCGGAGCATCGCGTACAAGACCCTGTCCGACAGTATGTGGATCCGCACCGGCGGTTACTGGTACCATAATACCAAGGGCTTCAACACGATGCATCGTGTCCTCAGCCGTCGGTTCGACGGAGATTACGGGACCATTGAGTTCGACATTAACGGCGCCTCCCCCGGCTCATTTGATCTCAGCGGCGGCGGAAACTACTACTATCCGAACGTTATCCTGAGCAATACGACGGGTTTCTCGACGTATTATTGGTTTGGAAATGGCGCAACGTACATAAAAGGTAATCTTACGATTAATCCCGGCGCCAAGGATTCGCTGATGCTGACCGGATATCCCTTCGTGCATTATGGGGATATAATCAACAACGGAATTCTCATGGCCCCGACATATGTGAGCCCAACCACACCGACCTCACCGATCGCATTTGCCGATACCGGCAGACAGCAGCAGGTCTCCGGCAATCCCATGCAATTGGGCGATGGCATGATATGTTTGAATCCAAAGGGCGTAAAATTTAATTCCAATGTGAACGTCCCCGGCGGCATCGTTCAGACAAGCGGAAATTACACATATGACTGGACCGGTACCGCAGTATTTGTGACGGTTCCCGCTCAGGGTGTTGTCGATCTCGGCGCGGACACTATGAATCTGGATCCCACCGGATCACTGAATGAAGGAACCAACGCGATTCAGGGAACAATCACGGCAACACGCGTTGCAGGAACCGGCGACCAGGCTTTCGGAAATATCGGTTTCGAAATCGTTTCGGCCGCAGTGGCGCCTGGATCAACGTCAATCCTCCGTCAAAACGGCGTGGCCTTGACGGGTAACGGACATAATTCAATCAAGCGTTACTATGATGTCACACCCACAACCAACACAGCGTTGAATGCTTCGATCAAGGTCTCTTACGCCCCATCGGAACTCAACGGTGTGACAGAGAGCGCAAGCAAGCCCTATTCACCTCTGCTCCAGAAATCGACAGATCTTGGTGTGCACTGGTCAGGGCAGACAAACACTGTCAACAGCGGTCTCCACCAGATGCTTGCGGGCAATGTCCAGAGTCTGCAATATCGCTGGACAGGCGCGGATGTTAACGCCCCGTTGTTTATCACGCACACACTGGCGTTGCAGAAGTTCTCTGATCTCGACGGCAATCCTGCCACAAAGGATCAGACGGGCAAGCAATGGTGGTTGTTCCTCTACCGCGATTCGATTGCCGCGTCAACTCTCATCAACACAGCCAATCCCGGATTGCCTCGTCCCGGCTATATGCCGACCGCGAACCTTGAATCCGGAACATATATCGGCGTGGAAGCCGATAGCACTGGCTGGCTACATCTGGGAGTCAATCAACACGGGACCTCCCTCGGCAGCGGCACATTGAAAGTCGGAAGTTACACCTCCGATACCGTCAGCTTCACGGATGCTTCGCCGAACTCAGTCGATACGATAGACTTCATCAACCAGAAGGTCAGCATGATCACATTGCTGAAATTCCGTGATTTCGATGGAGACCCGACGACGATCGAGCAAGCCAAGACGTGGGGACTCACACTCTATAAAGGCGCAGTCCTTCCGGAAGACAGTATCGCCGGCGCCAATGATACAATCCTGACTGCAGTCGGTTTGCAGGCAGGAACGTACATTGCGGTTGAAGCCGATAGCGGCGCATCATGGGTACGGATTAACAGTAACCACGCGCGCTATGATACGATCACGATTACAGCCGGTCTCGCAGTATCGGATACATTCATCAACTTCAAACCGAATGATATCAAGATAGCGAAGTATCAGGACAACGACGGCAACTTTACGACTGCCGGCGATCGGGTCCTGAAGCCGTGGCATCTTGAATTGCATCAGGGCACGGTGACCGGTCCGATTGTGGCGCAGACCAATGCGGGTTACGACTCGATCCCGCTCCTCGGGGATGGCACATATGTCCTCACCGAATCGGACAGCACGGGTTGGATACCGCTTGGTTATGTTGCAGGCATTGTTCCAATTGCCAGCACAACGGATACGGTGGCAGTCACCGTGAGCAACGGAACATCGACGAGCATTTCGTTTGTGAATGCCCCGCCGGTGTACAGCAAGAAATTCCGTTCGTTCTCACACCACGCAATCGGCTTCGATGTCGACAACAAGGGCAAAGTCAACAAATATGTCGCGATGAAGAACGACAAGGATCAGTTCGACTTCAAGGTAACGAGCGATTCGTCGAACATCACCGATCTCCATGTTGAATTCGGCGCGGCAATTGATACGATATTCCCGATGACGACGATTCCGCCGTCGACCGTGTCGACGCTGGATCCCAAGCTGAAGAAGTGGGATTTTGTATTCAGCTTACCGCTCAATGCCGGAGATTCGGTCCATATCCTCGGATTTGCCTGGACAAACAAACCCGCAAAGGTTGGCAAACTCTGGTGGACACGCGGCGGTGTTATGGTTGGGAAATCGAATAAGAACTATGTGCTGAGCAACAGCATTCTCCGTCTGCCAATGCCCAACAGGGTGAACGTTATCAAAGCCCTCTATGCGCCCAAGGGAACGAACATTGTCGTAGGGTTCAACGAGAAGACGCCGCTTGACAGCTCGAAGTACTACGGCTGGTTCCAGTCCGATTACACGGGTATCCTGAAGACCCTGTATAAGAAGGCACAGGGACAGCCGCTGGCGGGCGCTCCACATCCGTTCGACTTCTACACGAGCACCGGCAAGCCCATAACAAAGCAGCAGAAGTCATTCCCACCCGACAAGGAATTGAACAGCCTGCTTGCGAACGTGATTGCGCTAAAGGCGAGCATTGCCGCAAGCGATGCGGGTCTTACACCGCTTGGCTTCGGAGATTTGATTTACGACTCCGATTCAATCCAGACGGCGGCATTTAACGGCATGACGTTACGGCATCTGGCTGCTCTTAGCGACACGATGATGATGGGATGGTTGAAGGATTCGGTCGATTCACGGAATAAGCCGATCAAGCTGCATAAGTTCGATTACAGCTTTGACTTCAACATGCTGGATGCAATAATCGCATCGATCGACAGTGCATTCGAAGGGCCGATGGACACGACAAGCTTTGCGGATTCACTGGAAATCAAGGGAACGCAGGACTTGTTCAGCGTGCCGTTCCTGCATGCGAATCCGAACGCGATACCTGCGAAGACGATCTATCTGGTAACGAACGCAGGAGACGAGATACCGACAACGTACAAGCTGTATCAGAACTTCCCGAATCCGTTTAACCCGACAACGACGATTCAGTTCGATTTGCCTGAGCCGTCGATTGTAACGCTGAAGATCTACAACATTCTCGGCCAGGAAGTGGCCACGTTGCTGGATCGGCAGCAGATGGATCTCGGTCAGACGCAGGTACAGTTCAACGGTAACCGGCTGGCATCAGGTGTTTACTTCTATCGCCTGGTGACAGAATCGTTGACAAATCCTGATGACGGTACAGTGTCAGGGCATGCGACAGTAAATGTAAAGAAGATGCTATTGATCAAGTAATCTCTCTCAATCCACCACGATAGCATGGGGCGTCCCGGAATCCGGGGCGCCTCTTTTTTTTGGGGGGGGACAAAAGCATTACACGAAGAACACGAAGAGTTTCACGAAGAGCCACGAAGATGGGGTCTTCGTGTACCTTCGTGCTTCCTTCGTGACGCTTCGTGTAATAAGACGTTGATGGCCGTGTGTTGCTAAAGAACATTACACGAAGAACACAAAGAGCTTCACGAAGAGCCACGAAGATTGGGCCTTCGTGTACCTTCGTGTCTCCTTCGTGACGCTTCGTGTAATAAGACGTTGATTGCCGTGGCTTGGTAAAGACCATTACACGAAGAACACGAAGAGCTTCACGAAGAGCCACGAAGATTGGGTCTTCGTGTACCTTCGTGTCTCCTTCGTGACACTTCGTGTAATAAGACTGAGCCTCTTTCCCAAATTGCCTTTATACCGCTTTTTTGATACTTTACAGTGCCTGAGATAAAAAACCTGGCCCGAGCATGAAATTCCATACGGAATACCTTTGGTTCAATACCAAGCGGAAGCGCGAGTATCTGAACATCACACCTCAGGTTGAAGAGATTCTCACGAAATCGGGGATTGCCGAAGGCATGATTCTCGTTTCCGCCATGCATATCACAGCCGGAGTTTATGTCAACGACGCCGAAACGGGACTGATTGAAGATATCGATACATGGCTCGAGAAAATCGCCCCATTTGATCACCATTATAAACACCACCGGACGGGCGAAACGAACGGCGACGCGCATCTCAAGAGCCTCCTGATCCATCACGAAGTCGTCGTTCCCGTTACCTCCGGGCGGCTCGATTTCGGCCCGTGGCAGCAGATATACTACGCTGAATTTGACGGTCAGCGCAGGAAGCGGGTCATCGTGAAAGTACTTGGGGAATGAAAATGAACAACAGGAGATTCTCTCTCGTGAATCCATTCGACACGCCATTACGACGAATCCTGATTCTCGCAGCACTATTTTTCATAACACTTGGATGGTCGACACCCACCTGGAGCCAGCTTACAATACCCGCCAGGGGTGCATTTGGCATTGCGATGGACGCCTGCAGTTTCAACGGAGATTCGACCCAGGATTTCGTCGAGGTATATTATGGCATCCGGGAGAACTGCATAACGTATGGGCTTGATTCCGGCAGGTACACCGGCGCAGTCAATATGTCGATGGAAATCCGCAGTGACTCGGGGATTGTTGCCCGTAAAGGGTGGTCGGTGCCGCATATCGTTTCTGACACATCGAAATTGAGTGGTGGACAGCAACTGATGGGGCTTGAATCAGTCGGTCTCCCCCCGGGGAGGTACATGGTCACTGTAAAGGGGTACGATCTCCGCCGTCCGGCACGGCGCGACAGCGTATCAGCCCCATTGATTGTTGAGAAGTATCCGTCGGACACAGAGTCGCTGAGCGATCTCGAATTCTGCACGCTCATTCAGTCCTCCACCAACAAACAATCGCGTTTTTACAAAAACACCCTTGAGGTTGTTCCCAATGCAGGGAGATTATACGGCACCGGTCTGCCGATCATCTATTATTATCTTGAGGTTTATGGACTTGTGAAATCGGGAAGGACCGGAGCGGTGACAATTCATACTGCGGTGCTCGATATCAACGGAACGGAAGTTGTTTCCCATGATAAGGCGAAAACACGCCTCCATGATGCAAGTGTCGAAGTGGGAACGATGAATATCGGTGCACTGCGGAGCGGCACATACGTGTTCCGGGCAACCCTCCTTGATTCGACGAAAAGAATCCTCGCATCGAAAGAGAAGAAATTCTATGTCTACAAACCCGGTTCGCTGCCCGATACACTGAGTCACGCGGCAAGGGAACCTCTGGCGGCGATGGATTATTACGCGATGAGCGATTCGGCGGTGACGCTTGAATTTAATGAGGCGAGTTATATTGCAACGCAGGCGGAAATACTCCAGTTTGAGAAACTGACCGATACCCGGGCGAAACAGCAATACCTCTATGAATTCTGGCAGCGCCGGAATCCCGATTCGACCACCCTTGCAAATGCGTTCCGGGATCAATACCTGGAGCGGGTAGATCATGCCAACAAGAATTTGACGGTGGGGTTTCATCCCGGCTGGAAAACCGATCGCGGCAGGGTGTACATCTTGTATGGCCCTCCCGACGAGGTGGAGCGGTTCGCCAGTTCGCAGGAAAGCCTGCCGTACGAAATTTGGCACTACAACAATATTCAGGGAGGCGTCATCTTCGTTTTTGTCGACCGGTCAGGGACAGGCGCATATGACCTGGTTCACTCGACCCACCGCTCGGAAATGCAGGATCCCGACTGGTATGAGCACTACGCTCACCAGATGCACTGATGCGAATGCGGAAGCACCTGGAATATTTTTTATTTTTGATCGTCCGTCGCCTGGTATTGCTTCTCCCTCTTCGTTCAGCGCAATTGCTGGGCGCATCGGTGGGAACGGTCGCATACCGCTGCGCCTCTTCCCGTCGCGCTGTTACCCTCGATAACCTTGCGCACGCATTTCCGGATAAGTCGAAGGCAGAGTTGGCTCAGATTGCGAGAGGCGCTTTCCGAAACTATGGCATTGCCCTGTTCGAGTTTCTCTGGTTCCCGAATCTTACCGAGAATTCGCTTCGCGACCTTGTGCATTGCGAGAATCTGCATCTGATTAACGACGCGTATGCCCGCAAGAAAGGGTTAATAGTACTTTCAGGCCATTTTGGGAACTGGGAGCTCATAGCTCTTGCGACGGCCAAGCTGAGCGGACATCCGTATGCGATCATTGTCCAGACTCAGAGCAACGGTTTGGTAGATAACGTCATTAATCAGCACCGGTGTGTCATGGGAAATAAGGTTGTCCCGATGGGAATAAGCATACGCGAAATTATCTCGACATTGCGAAGCGGGGAGGTTGTCGCAATTGCGCCGGACCAGAGCGGACCGATGGAAGGGGTGTTCGTGAACTTCTTTGGGAGGATGGCTGCGACCCACCAGGGACCCGCAGCATTTGCACTCAAGACCGGCGCGCCCGTTGTCATGGGCTTTCTTGTCCGAGGTAAAGACGGGCGCTATATGTGCATTCTCGAGGAGATTTCTACCGCGGGTCTGAATCCCAACACTGATGAAGCGGTGAGGGAGCTGACACAGAGACACACAGCGCTGTTGGAACAGTATATCCGCCGGTATCCTGATCACTGGTTGTGGATGCATCGTCGCTGGAAGCATGTTCTGGAAAATATACCTCAGGAAAAAGCGGCGGAACAGTGAAACAACTGCCTGAAGATTCAAGCGTTCTGGTCATCCAGACGGCATTTCCCGGGGACGTCATTCTCACCCTGCCGCTTATCCAGAGCATCAAAAATGCACACCCCAAAAGCGTGATTGATCTCGTTGTGACCCCGCTTGCGAGCGGAGTGGTCAAGAACCACCCGGCAGTGCATGAAACTATTGTTTACGACAAGCGCGGACGTGACGCAGGAATAACCGGTTTCGGCCGATTGGTACGCATTCTCCGTTCCCATCGATACACGATTGCGTTTGTCCCGCACCGGTCGATGCGGAGCGCCTTGCTCGTGTGGGTGTCGGGGATTCCTGCCCGGATCGGCTTTGGCCGGAGTGCGGGAAGGGTGTTCTTCAGCTCGGTGGTGAAATATCAGCCGGATGCGCATGAGGTGGACCGGAACCTCATGCTGATTAATGAATATGTCTCTCAATCCCTGCACATACGCCAGCCGGCGCTTTATCCGGACGATGAAGACAGAGGTATGGTTGACGATTTCCTGCATCGGAATGCTGTACCGGGAGATGCAGAACTCATAGGGATCGCTCCTGGGAGCGTCTGGGCAACGAAGAGATGGCCGGAGGAACATTTTGTTTCGTTGCTGAAGGAGCTCGAGAGCCGGGGAAGCGCTTGTGTTTTAATCGGGGGAAGGGAAGATATGGAGCTTTGCCGCAGGATTGCGGGCGCCGTGAAATCTACACGCGTCTGTTCATCGGCGGGTGAACTATCATTTCTTCAGTCCGCGGAGCTTATCCGGAGATGCTGGGTGCTGGTAACGAACGACAGTGCCCCGATGCATCTGGCCACTGCGGTGGGAACGCGGGTTGTGGCGCTTTTTGGCCCGACTGTGCCGCGATTTGGGTTTGGGCCGCTCGGAGCGAGGGACATCGTTCTCGGGCTCGAAAATCTTCGCTGCCGCCCTTGCAGTATTCACGGGGGAAACAAATGCCCCATCGGGACGTTCGAGTGCATGATTGGGCTCAGGCCGGAGGTCGTGATGTCGGGCATAAAGAAGGTAGTTGCTTGATTTCGTGCCGGATGGCGTAGTAAAAAGCATTACACGAAGAGCACGAAGAAGAGATTTTCACGAAGCGGCACGAAGCGATTCTTCGTGTACCTTCGAGTTCCCTTCGTGACACTTCGTGTAATAAGACGAGGTTGACGCTCCAGTAAAAAGCATTACACGAAGAGCACGAAGAATAGATGTCCACGAAGCGACACGAAGAGATTCTTCGTGTACCTTCGAGTTCCCTTCGTGACACTTCGTGTAATAAGACG
>JAWOMQ010000173.1:0-12971 GCA_033852415.1 Bacteroidota bacterium | reverse complement strand
CAGGGTGTGTTTAAACCAGACAAAACCGGCACCTTCCAGGGAACAGTTGAGATCACCACTGATCACCCGACCAATCCAAAGGTCACAATCAACTTTTATGCATGGGTGAACAGGAAATGATGCTCATCGTAAAGACGGAAATCTCAAAATTCATCTCCCTTATTTTTGTACTCCTGCTCGTCAGTAGTCACCCTGCAATCGCTCAGCCGAAGCTGGCGATTCAGGGAGGTACCAATCTTGACTTTGGGGAGATCTATACGGGAATGAAATTTGTGAAGGACTTGTCCGTGTACAATATCGGGACCGACACGCTGGTCGTCCGGAACGTCAGTGCATCGTGTGGCTGCACAGCCGTCCTGCTCAAGCAGAACAGGATTCCTCCCCACGATAGCTCCTCACTGGCGATCACCTTTAATTCCAGCCAGTACTCCGGTATGGTGGCGAAATCGATTACATTCACGTGTAACGATCCTGAGCAAAAAGATGTGCGCATCGTATTTAAAGCCAATGTCATCAAAGTCTTCGACCTTGCCCCTGAATATGTCGTATTTCGAACGACAATTGATTCGATCCCAATGGACACCGTACTTTTGAAAAACGCGAGTCCGTTTCCAGTGAAGATCCTTTCAACGAGCTCTTCAATGCCTGAAGTAAAAGCCACACCTTCGACCGATGCACTAAAACCCGGTGAGACGGCATACATTCAGCTGGCATTCACTCCCAAGACGGTCGGGACAATAAAGGGAGACCTGACAATCAAGACAGATAACGAACACATGCAGACCCTTGATGTCCGTTACTTTGGTCTGGTGCTGCAAAAAGGGAATCGCTGAGCATTTGGCTCTTCGGCTGTTCATTTCATAGGCTTTCATGGCACGATCTGAAGTACTGATCATTGACGCCGTCCGTACACCGATTGGCAAGTACGGCGGCGTTTTGCGTGATGTACGTCCGGACGATCTCAGTGCACATGCCATCCGTTCCCTCATTGAACGGAACTCTGTACCCCTTGAGACGATAGACGATATCGTCTGGGGATGCGCCAATCAGGCAGGGGAGGATAACAGAAATCTGGGCAGGATGTCGGCACTTCTGGCGGGTTTACCTTTCTCAGTCCCGGGCACAACAATTAATCGGCTATGCGGTTCGAGCCTCGATGCCGTCCAACAGTCAGCACGCGCGATCCGGGCTGAGGATGCTGACCTGATCGTGGCCGGCGGTGCCGAAAGCATGAGTCGTGCTCCTTATTCAGTCCCTAAGAATCAGTACTTCGGTTACGGAAATCTCACAGCGTATGATACAGCGCTCGGATGGCGCTATCCCAATCCGAAAATGGAGCGCATCATACCCCTGGAGTCGATGGGCGAAACGGCTGAAAATGTCGCCGAGCGGTACAAGGTCGCACGTGAAGATCAGGATCGGTTCGCTTTGCAAAGTCACATCAAAGCAGTCACGGCAAAGAAAGAAGGGTACTTCCGCGACGAACTCATTCCCGTGGAAGTCCCGATCTCAAAAAAGGGAGAACTGGTGAGAGTTTCGGATGATGAAGGTCCCCGTGAAGATACGTCGCTCGAGAAACTCTCGAAGCTCCCACCGGTGTTCCGCCGAGGCGGTACGGTGACAGCAGGAAATTCCTCTTCTTTAAACGACGGCGCGGCAGCGGTTCTTGTAGCAAGTGAATCAAAAGCCCGGGCTCTGTCCATGAATCCTATGGCACGCATCGTAGCGACCGGAGTTGCCGGAATTGACCCCCGCATTATGGGGATGGGTCCCGTCCCAGCGACAAAGCTTGCTCTCACGAAAGCATCCCTCAAGATCACGGATATTGATCTGGTAGAGCTCAACGAGGCATTCGCGTCACAATCTCTTGCAGTAATCCGTGAACTGGATCTCAATCCCGAAACGGTTAATGTCAACGGCGGGGCGATTGCACTTGGTCACCCGCTTGGATGCAGCGGGGCCCGTATTCTCACAACATTACTTTTCGCAATGATTCACCGAAAAGCCCGGATTGGGCTTGCAACTATGTGCATTGGTGTCGGGCAAGGTATTTCAATCATTATCGAAAACCTCCGAGTTTAACAACACTCCGGCCGGGCACCCTCTCTCCTCCTCACCATGGGTGATCAGCAACATCCAAAATCAGGCGGTGAAAAATTTGTGTCCTTGGCGTAGACAAGATTTCCCGCGACAACGTATTCACCCCTCACGAGAACCCGGTACCACCTTCGGAATGCTTCAAACAGAATAATCACAGCACAAAGCATGATAAGCGATGTAAGCAACGTATTAATCAAACCTTGAGGAGCTGTCGATGAAGACTGAATCAAGGGAAAATAATTGTCCGTGATGTTTTCCCACCCCGCGATGAGGGTTGTAAGCGACACAAAGAGCATGGGAACGAGTGTCACCCAGGCATATTTCACCCTCCCAGCATTAATGATGGCGCTGGATGCGACTGCCAGGGCGACAGCAGCAAGGAGTTGATTAGCTGTGCCAAACATCGGCCAAATTGTACCAATACTCCCCGTCCAAATGAAGTAAACCCACGCAAATACGACAACTCCTGTTGAGACGAGTGATCCTAGCAACCAATCAGCTTTCTCCATGGGCTTCCAAAGTTTTCCGACAAACTCCTGCACCAGGAACCGCGAAATACGAGTACCGGCATCAATGGTCGTCAGAATAAAGAGGGCTTCAAACATAATTGCAAAATGATACCAATAGGACATGAGCCCTCTCATGCCTGGAATCCCGGTGAATATCTGAGCAAAGCCGACCGCGAGCGAGACTGCGCCTCCTGGCCGCCCGGCGACGGTCTCTCCCACTTCTCTCGAGAGCTCTGCAAGATTCCTGACGGGAATTCCGAGCGCCGCAAATTTCTCAGGGGACAGGTTTATTGCAAAATAATCACCTGGAAATAATGAACTCGATGCAATCAGGGCAATGACACCAACCAGACCCTCCATCAGCATCGCTCCATAGCCGATCATGCGGGCGTCGCTCTCCCGCTCCAGCATCTTCGGTGTTGTTCCAGAGGAGACAAGTGCATGAAAACCGGATATCGCCCCGCACGCGATGGTAATGAATACAAACGGGAATAATTTCCCCGGAATGATCGGCCCCCCACCGTGAACAAAGCCTGTCATTGCAGGCATTTTCAAATCCGGATGAACCACAATCACGCCCACAACGAGAGCAGCAATTGTCCCAATCTTCATATACGAGCTGAGATAGTCTCGCGGGGTAAGTAATAACCAAACCGGAAGAACCGAGGCAATGAATCCGTAGATTCCGATGGAAAGAATAATGCCCTCCCGCGAGAAGGTGAAGTACTGGGCCAGAAATGAGTGCTGGATGAATCCGCCAATGATGACCGCAAGGAAAACCCCGACTACACCAATGAGACTTGCTTCCCCAATCCGTCCGGGGCGAATGCGATACATCCACAATCCGACAAACAAAGCAATTGGAATCGTCATCGCAATAGTAAATGTCCCCCACGAGCTCTCTTTCAGGGCGTTGACCACTGCCAAACCCAAACCGGCAAGAGCAATGACCACAATAATCAGGATCGCGATTGATGCAATAATGCCTGCGAGGGGACTTATTTCATTCCGTGCAATCTCCGCAAGCGAACGGCCATTTCTCCTGACGGAGGCCGCCAGTACAACGAAGTCGTGGACGGCACCGGCCAGGCACACTCCTATGACAAGCCACAGGAACCCCGGCAAAAATCCAAACTGGGCTGCGAGCACCGGACCGATAAGTGGGCCAGCGCCGGATATTGCCGCAAAATGATGGCCGAAGAGTACCCATTTATTTGTCGGAAGGTAATTCTGCCCGTCATTCATCACATGGGCCGGTGTTGTTCTTTTGTCATCCAACACTATCACTTTTGCGGCGATAAACGCGCTGTAGTAGCGGTAGGCTATCGCCATGACACAAAGTGCTGCAAGTATTAACGGAAGAGCATTCATCTCACCTCTGCCTCTATCTCATGTTGACCATGTACCTGTCTAAAATAATAATCCTGAGGGAAACTAAAAAGCATTTTCAATGTGGCGGATATGCTTCCGTCCCTCTTCAATCAGAATCGCAATAACGTCGAAACGGCAAAACTTATCCACGAGTTCATGTGCGGTGAGATATCCTTCAGCAGCTTTTCGGAGTTGCGCTTGCTTGTGGTAAGCGACGGCATCCTCCGGCTCACCGAACTTCGTTGAATAGCGGGTTTTGACCTCAACAAAGACGAGTTCCGCCTTGTCTTCTGCTATGATATCAATCTCACCGCGTTCATACCGGTAATTTCTTTCGAGGATTCGAAACCCCTTCGCCTTCAAGAAAGCCGCGGCATCCTCCTCCCCGAGTCTTCCCCGGATATTGTTCCTTAAAGACATTTTAGATGGAGATCCCGTTCACGTGAAATGTTTTTCGATGGATTTCACACCTTCCATATTTCTTAAGTGCTTGAATGTGCTCCCTGGTTCCGTAACCCTTGTGGCGGGCAAATCCATATAGCGGATACATTGTGTCATATTGGATCATCATGCGGTCCCGCGTCACCTTGGCAATAATTGAGGCGGCTGCAATCGAAAAGCACTTCGCGTCTCCGTCCACGATTGTTGTATAAGGAATTCCTTCATTCCGGTAGTGCGGCCCATCAATGAGCAGATGGTCAGGGAGTATCGTCAGGCTCGCCACTGCGTCTTCCATGGCTCTCATCGTGGCCCTCAGGATGTTAATTTCATCTATCGTCGTGTGGTCCACAATACCGATTCCGATAGAGAGAGATTTTGTCCTGATAATCGCGGCAACCTCCTCCCGGGATTTCGGGGAGAGCTTCTTTGAATCGTCCACCCCATCGATCCAGCAATTGCGCGGCAGGACAACGGCAGCGGCTACGACCGGGCCGGCAAGAGGACCGCGGCCTGCTTCATCAACACCGGCGACAATGGCCTGACCATTCTCCCACAGCAGCGTTTCAAATGCGAGGTCCGGCATTGTCAACTAAAATCTATTGAGAAGACTGAAGTGCAGCTTTCCTTCGGAGAAGGTATCACCCTTTCCCAAAGCAAGGATGACTCCGATATTTCCGAGAGGAGTATCAACCCGAAATCCGATGCCGTACCCATAATCAAATGTTTTTGTCACAGATGATGTACCTCCAATGTCAGCAGGAAGATAAGAAAATCCGGCATCAAATAGGCCAAAAAAATAGGAGTGGCGGTCGAGAAGAAAGCGGTACTCCGAGTTGGCCCATGCGATGCGGCTCCCTGTAAGCTCGTTCTCACGGTAGCCGCGGAGGGTTGTGGCTCCCCCGAACCGGAAGAGATCGGTGACCTGCACGCGACTCCCCGTAATTTGACGTGCATGCAGCCCGAGCGCGACGACCTGGTTTCCCAATGTACCCTTGTACCCTTCCGCGTCGATCGTCGCACTCTGGACCGAGGTCGATCCGCTTGCAGATGAGGTACCATAAATCAACTCACTTCCGACACTGTATGTTGTGCTGTACCGAATGCCGCGATGCGGGTTGATGATGTCGTCTCTCGTGTCAAGCTGGAGATTCACACCGACACTCACGATCCTGTTGGCGTGGACCGGCTGGAAAACCAATGTGCTCGATGGAATGACGACTGTATGGGAAATAAATCCACCCAGCAAAAACGATTCGGACGCTAGGAAATCGATGTGGCCCTCAACGGATCTCTGGACATAGGTAGAATCCTGCTGTCGCTGACGAAAAGCGCCACTGAGGTTGATAGGGAAATTGAACACCCAGGGCTCAGAATAGCTCAGGTTAATCTCCTGTGAGCTCTCGGCATCGTGCTGCCACATGACGTCGAGCCGCCTGGTAGTTCCGAAAAGATTACCCAGTGTGACGTGGGCATAACCAGCCACGGCGCCAGATCCCGTTGGCGTCGAGGCGGGGGCATAGCCAAGAATGCCATCAAATGTATTTGTATTTGCCTCTGATACAGTGATCAGCAATCCTCCCCCTGTGGAATCCAGGTAGACCTCCGGCTCGCGGACGCTTGCGAAAATGTTCATCCGCTGCAAGCGCGCTTGAATTCCAGCGACTTTTTCCTCGTTATACAACTCCGGTGGATGTATGCGTGTTTCACGAATGATGACATCCGGATTTGTATGGTTGTTTCCTGCCACACGGATTTCGTTAATGATGATCTTCTTGCCTTCGTCGATGGTCATCGATACTCTGACTTTTGGAGGGGATGCGGGAACAACATCAATCGAGTCGACCGAAATTTTCACAAATGGGTAACCTGACCTCCCATACCGCGAGATCAATTCAACGATTCCGCCTTCAATGATTGACTTTTCGAAAATGCTCCCGTAAGGGACTGCAAACCAATTCTCCAGATCCTGAGCGGCAAAGAGGGTGGAACCGTGGAATTCAATACTATCGACGACTGCACGCTCCCCTTCTGAAATGCCGATTACAACATCGATGTTTGAGCTATCCTTGCTATAGGCGAGTGATTCAGCGGCGACCTGTGCAAAGTAGTACCCCGCCTCCTGATAAAAGGTCAGGACTTTTTCACAATCGAGGCGTAACTGATCGGAAGAGAAGCGAGAGCCGACTCTCAATGTCATCCTCCCTGCAAGCTCATCCTCCCCAAATCCTCTGACCCCCGTGAAACGGATAATCCGTACAACTGGTTGATTCATCCCCGCAACGGTAAGCGTCGCAGTGAACCATGCAATCCACAAGAATATTGAACGCCGCATCCGCCGACCATCAGTGCGGCCGCGTTCTCCACAAATCCCAGATTGGATTCTGGAGCCGGTAATCGCCGAAGCCGGTGGCATCCACGAACACAAATTCGCGGTCGAGATCGTAGTAGGTCCATATCTCATACGGTTTCGAGTCAATTTCAAACGGATGCCGTTCGATATTGCTTGGAACACCAAAAATGATATAGACCATCCCCATATCTGTCTTCCAGCCGTCAAAGTAATGACTGAAATGTTTATTCGCGTACTCGACCCGTGAATAATACTCTTCCATCAATTCATTGCGTTCGGTACCCGGGGTCGGATCGATTTTTTTCCAAAAAGTCTTAAACATTTCTTTCTTTTTTTCCGGCGGGGCATTCTTCATCTCATCGATCACGTCTTTATCCGTGATGTATTGAAGCTCTTCAATCGCCTGGTCAAGGTCGACGATCGACACCGGTAATCCGTGCCAGTGGATTGCGAATGGACGACTTGCCGACGCAAGAAGGTTTTTGTCTTCATCTTTCCCGGCCATGCGCATAGGATAGCACCGGAGCTCGATGAAGTAGTCGCCGGCGACCAGATTGGAATCTTTGACCTTGAGAAATACCGACGTCATTGTCGAAGCAAGGGCCTCAGGTATCGTATCGGCACGTACAATCGCCCCCTTCAGGTCCCGGACCCTCAGCCGTATCAACGTCGAATCCAGGTGCATTCTTTTATATACTTCAAAAAAGAGGAAAAATCCTGATGTCACATTTGCAACATTTCCCGAGATATTCGGATAGACGGCTCTTTTGTCACTGAGGGTATCCACCCGATTAACGACCATCATGTCGCTGAGGGCGAAGGTATCCTTTTCAAAATCCCGGATACGTGCAGTCCGCTTAATCTGGATGTTTTTCTTCGTGTCCTGGTCGTTCATCAGAATGGCAAGCTTGTATTCCCCTGGCTTAAGTGTGAACGATTTCTTGCTGATTCGTCCAGCAGTAGGTGATATCGATTCATCATAACTTTTTGTCTCAATATGCTCCGTCCAGTATCTCTCAGTGACAAGCTTTTCGGTGGAGTCATTGACATCGATCGTCACATCGTACGTTGCACGGAACATACTATCCACTTTTGCGAAATGAAGTGCATCGAAGGGAACCTGGACATACACGTCGAGCCGGCTGGTGCCATCTGATTGATTCCAGTAATCCAGGGCATCCACGTACATCCTCGGCATGTCAGGTACCGGCGGAGGCACATATTCATCCTGTGCCGTCAGACGCGTCACGGCACATACCAGAATCAGGAGGATTATCGTTCCATAGTGGTTCATCCTGTCCCTGTGTGTGTTGTTATTGACATGGGAATATCAGCGCTCGCAGGAACGGCAAAGAGTTCAAAATCCTCAGCATCGATGATGTTGACATTTTGGAATGAGCCCAACTCCAGCCGATCAGTCGCATGGATGTACACCTCATTATCGATTTCGGGGGCATCACGCCAGGTGCGGCCGATTGCACCATCCTCCATCAACTCATCGATGAGAATGCGCTGGGTCGTCCCAATGAGCGCCTGATTCTTGGCGAGTGAGATTTTCCTCTGCATCTCCATAATTATCTCTTTTCGCTTTTCCTTCTCGGGATGCGGGACCGGATCTCCGAGATTGTACGCGGAAGTGCCTTCCTCCTGCGAATATGAAAATACCCCAAGTCGATCAAATTTTACATCCCGAACGAAGTCAAGCAACTCAGCGAATTCGGTATCTCCTTCAGTTGGATAACCAACGATCAGCGTCGTCCGGAGAGCGATGTGAGGAATTTTCTCCCGGATATTCCCGATGAGATCGCGCAACATATTGCCGGAGATGCCGCGCTTCATCGAGGAAAGCACAGAGTCGGAGACATGCTGAACCGGCATATCGATATATGCGCAGATGTTCCCATGGGAACGAATGACATCCAAAATATCGGCAGGGAATCCGGCAGGATACGCGTACATAAGTCTGATCCATTCTATTCCCGCGATCTGCGCAAGATCGTGCAGAACGCCGGACAGGGCGCGTGTTCCGTAAAGATCCAGGCCGTAGTACGTGCTGTCCTGAGCAATCAGAATAACTTCCCGAACACCAAGAGCTGCAAGTCGGCGTGCCTCGATAAGAATGCGTTCGCGCGGCTTGCTGATATGGAGTCCGCGCATCAATGGTATTGAACAGAACGAACAGGGGCGGTCACAGCCCTCTGATATCTTCAGGTAGGCATAGTGCCGCGGGGTGGTCAGCATGCGCTCGCCCAGAAGCTCGTATTGATAATCCCCGCCAACTGCCCTGACGACCTCATCGATCTTGTTTGCACCTATATAAACGTCGACCGCGGGAATCTCCTCCGCAAGTTCCTTCGCGTATCTCTCGGAGAGACAGCCCATCACAATCACCTTCTTGAGGCGCCCGTCGTCCTTCAATCTCACAGCATGAAGAATCGTCTCAATCGATTCTTTTTTGGCATCCTCGATAAAACCACACGTATTAATGATTGCGATCTCCGACTCCTCAGAATCCTCCGCAACCGAAAGACCATTGGCGGCAAGTTGTTTCAATAACACTTCAGAATCGACAGTGTTTTTGGAGCACCCGAGAGTGATAAGCTTGATTTTGGGGGATGATTTCACGTTCTCTTAGCTAAACAAAATGTAATCTATATAAAGATACACACAGGGCGCCACCAAAAGCAAACTGTCGAACCGGTCAAACACACCGCCATGGCCGGGAATAAGCGCCGAAGAATCTTTCACCCCCGCGTCTCTTTTGAAGAGGGATTCAGCAAGATCCCCCAATTGGCCAATCGTTCCGACAATACCGCCGATCACGACTGCGCTTCCGACGCTAAGATATCCAAGGACGAGGAACTTTGCGGCAACGGCAGAAAGGATGGCAAACACGAAACCTGCGATCGCTCCCTCCCACGTTTTGTTCGGGCTTACCCGCGGAAAGAGCTTATGCTTCCCGAATGCCGAGCCCACATGGTATGCTGCTGTATCGCATATCCAGATAATGGCAAGAACCGAGATGACCGTGTACCCACCCCAGCGATAGACCCGATCAATGATCGCTGGATCGTGAAAACTGTTCTCATCGTGAAAGAATCTCAACATTGGGAAATCTTCCGGGCCGAACAGCTCTCTGAGCCCTATGAAGGTTCCAAAAAAGAATGAAATATAGAAAATTCCGAGGAGCGTGGTCGAGACATTGGCAATGGACGAGCCCTTATTCCGAAATAATTCCACAAGAGTAACAATAATTACTGCAACCAGAGCGGTCAGGAGAAAGAGTTGGGATTGAGTCGGATAGGGAATCATTATGTCCATCCGGTCGGTTATCCCTGTGACAAACAGCCGTAACCGGACATTGAAAAAGCAAAGATTGACAAAAAAACCTGCGATGATACCAAGGACTGCCATTGGGTGCGCACCTTTTGCTTCGCAGAGCTTATAGAACTCCCACAGCGCGACACCAGACGCGACGGCGATAAACAGGAAGAAGTAAATTCCGCCAGCGAGGCAAAGGAGAACAATAATCGGAATGGCAATAATCGCAGTTAGAATTCGTTGGGTGAGGTTGGTCACAATACTGAATCCTTTTCGGTTGAGATCACCAGCTCATTGTTAATCATTGACAGAGTGATCTGATGAGAGCGGTTCAGAGGAAATTCGAGTGATTTTTAATAAGTACAAATTTGATACGATAAACAAGACCCCAAAAAACCAAAAAATAAGGAGGAGCGCACCCGTGGTCATCTTCTCCGGATTCCCCGCGCCGACAATGTTGTCATCCATTTTCAGGAATAACATGACGCAGGCGTAAGCGTTATTATAAAAATGCGCGAAGATGGATGTCCACAAACTTCCGGTTCGCATGGCCAGAAAACTCAGATAGATACCAAGCGCGGCTAGAGGAACAAATGAGAATGGGTTCAGATGATAAGCGCCAAAAATGAGACCAGTAACGATCATCGCCCTCGACGGTCCAAGCTGCTTCTCAAAACTCCGTTGAACTACGCCGCGAAAAAGAAACTCTTCAGAGATGGCTGGTATCAGGGCAACGACGATGATCACCCACATCAGTTCAGGGACACTGGAAGATGAGGCCAGAATGGCAGTCAGTTGTTCGATGGCATCCTTCAGTTGCCGGACTAACTCCTCAAGCTCACTCGGGAGTGGAATTTTATCCTGAAACACGATATAAACCTGCAGCATCTGTTGTAGTGAGAAAATGCCCAGGAGCGGTAGAAGCAAAACCCGGATATCGGGAAATTCCATTCGAAGAAATCTTCCTGGCGTCCGGGAACAAAGCCGGACAAGAAGGAGCGTCGGCACAAGGATGAGCAGCACTTCGCCAAATCCCGTCATGAGACGCAGTCCGAGCGTCTGATCGGACGTCGGGTTCAGGCCAAAGAGAAAATAGGAGATAAGACCGCCGATCACCTGATAGGAGACAAACACGATAGCGAGGGCCACCAGCGCGAACACAACCGGAGATATTCCGTGACGGTCGGTGAACGACTGGTCCGGTGAATTTGGGCTCTGCGCACCGGAAGGTTCCGTGGGTATGGGAGTCTGGGGGAGATCGGTCATGAACGCCGGTCGATCTGATCTTTGATCATCGCGCAGACCAGGGGAATCATGAGCTCATGGTGGCCGGTAAAGAGATACCCGCGTCCTCCGTTCCTCGTGGGCCGCTGGACGGCATTGAGGCGTGACCGGTACTGTTGAATCATATCGAAATTCGCGCTCGAAAAACCCTGTACTTTATGGCCGAGATTTCTCGCAACAGTGAGAGCTTTGAGGAACACCTCGGGCAAGATGACCGCAGATCCGACATTCATCACGACACCACCACTATCGAGATCCGCAATCATGGCACACAGCACCTTGAAATCCCTGAACGATAGTTCGCCAGTAGCGGCACCATCCATTGTCGGCTGCTGATGTATTATGTCCGTGCCAATCGCTGCATGTACGGTAACAGGTACCCGTTTTCTATAACAAGAGGCAAGAATACTCAGAAGCCTGTTCGGCGCACGCTGAAGTGCGTCCCCGAGTGCTTCTCCATATCCACGCGGACCTTCCGCGAACTCCTGCCCAAGGACCTTGTTAATAAAGTCGCCGGTTTCCTTTGACATGCCGAACGTCCCGCCGGTCATCGTTGCTTCGACATCTTCAGACGTCCTTCCCCACATGGCAGTTTCCACATCGTGAATCGCCGCCGCACTGTTCATGGCGATACCGGTAATGACTTCCCTCTTTACCAGATCAATGAGTAATGGTGAAAGCCCTACTTTCACAACATGAGCGCCCATGAGAACGATAAATGGTTTCTTTCGTTTCCTGGCACGAACGATATCTCCGACAAAATCCCGGAGCTCATCTGCCATGAGGATTCGGGGGAGTGATCCGACAAATCGCCTAAACGATTCCCGTCCCGGGTCATAAACGCGGCCGAAATCCTCCAGCCGGATTTTGCTCTTCCGGCTTCGGATAGATATTGTTTTCACTTTAGAAAGGTCGATCTGGCGATAAGATTTCATAATAACCCTTAGTCCTTCCTGACTTTTGCCTCAAGTTGGCCATTGAGTCCCCGGTACTCGAACAATTCTGAATCTACCGAACCAATCGGGATTTTCGAATTGACCCGGATCGGTAATCTACGCTCGTCATCAGTCAGCCAGATAAAGATTCTTCCCTCACTCTTAAACAATCCACCTTCCCTGACGAGCGGCTCGATGACAATACATTTGAACGTCCCAGCATCAACATCGATCGTTTGCTTTCCGCGATACTTCACGTCCAATTCGTACGTCGAGTCCTTGTAGAAGTTCCTGAGATGTATTTTCTGTCCATCCTTGAAATTGCTATAGTCGATAGTCCTGGCAAAGTAGAGTGCAGACATAATGTCATGGACATACGGAGGTATTCTGTACGTTCCTCCCGATGTGATCGCAACATGGTGAAGCTGGTCAAAATCCGCCGAAAAATCCCGACTGAAACTTCCTTCACGGACATGCTGTTCGAAATGCCACGGAAACATGCCTATCGAATCAATAATCGTGCTGTAGTGATCGGCAACCTTGTAAAAAATGTCAAAAAAAGGTTTTGATCGCAATGAAAAATCAACTTTGAAACATGGGCGGTCATGATACAAGGTATCGGACACCTTCATGGTTGCTACCCCCGCCGTGACGAATCCA
>JAWOMQ010000195.1:0-3887 GCA_033852415.1 Bacteroidota bacterium | reverse complement strand
GCTCAGTTGGTTAGAGCAACGGAATCATAATCCGTGTGTCGGGGGTTCGACTCCCTCCTCCGCTACGAGTTCCATCCCTCCAGATAGCCCGGAGGGTATTTTTTTTCATCGGAATCGGTCTCATGCTTCATACCCACGAACATCTCATCAACCTCATTCGAGACACAATCCTCGAAAACGGACTGATCCATCCGCATGATCGCGCCCTGGTAGCTGTGAGCGGCGGAATGGATTCGATGGTACTTCTCGATCTTTTAATCCGACTGAGGGTCGAACTTCGTTGCGAGCTCGCTGTTGTTCACGTCAATCATCGGTTACGTGGGGCAGAATCCGAGGCGGACGAAGATCTGGTGAAATCCATCGCTCGTGAATACGGAATCCCCTGCCACACCCAAGCCTTCGATATCGGAGAGATTGCGGAGAGGGAAAAGAGAGCGGTTCAGGAGATCGCCCATGAGATCAGGTACAGGTATTTCCGCGAACTTCGTCAGGAGCACGGATATCAGGTCGTTGCGACGGCTCATCATGCGGATGATAATGCCGAGACGATCCTGTTTAATCTTGTCCGCGGATCTGGCGTTGCCGGTCTCACAGGGATTGCTTTGAAGCACAGAGACGAGTGTGCAATCCGGCCGATGCTGTTTGCGACACGCGAGCAGATCGCCTTCTATGCGGGGAAGCATTCGATTCGCTATCGCGAGGATTCCTCAAATGTCAAATCAGACTACACGCGCAACTTCCTCCGGCACAGGATTGTGCCGCTCCTCCGTGAACAGATGAACCCGAATCTCGCATCGACTCTGACAAGGATGAGCCGATCATTCGCAGATCTGGATAGCTTCCTCACGAATATACTTACGGAGGCGAAGAGGGACCTCATCCTGCGACATTCTGAACAGGAAATTGTTATTGGGCTTCGCACCTTTTTGACGATGTCCCCTTTCATGCAGGAATATGCACTCTTCTCGATCGCCAGGGAATTCAGTTCATGCGACACCGACTCGGGACTCATCCGCGAAATGATTAAGATCACGATGGGCGGGACAGGCAAACGGTGCTCCCTTTCCGAGCATGTGATCTTTCTCAAGAATCGGGAGGAACTGATCCTCAAAAAAGTACCCCCCGAAGAGCCATATGCAATACCAATCGAAATAGAGCGATCCTACGATTTCGACGAATTTTCGTTTCGCACTGAAATTGTCGATTCTGTCAATTTCTCAAACGACCGATGCGTCGAGTACATCGATTCAGACACGGTGGATCGGCAATTAGTTTTGAGGAGCTGGGAGGAAGGGGACTGGTTTATCCCGTTGGGAATGACCGAAAAGCGGAAACTGAGCGATTTTTTTATTGATGAAAAAATTCCTTTATTTGAAAAGAAGAGGATTCCGATCCTCGAATCGGAGGGCAAAATCGTCTGGATTTGCGGAAAACGCCTCGACGATCGGTGTAAGATCTCTTCATCATCGACCCATTTTCTTAAAATGGAATACCGTCCACGAAAAGAACGGGAGTGAATGAGTAAAGACGTCATTATCAATAACGAACGATTCGTAGAATATTTATCGGAAAAGAAAATACAAGCCCGTGTCAAGCAACTCGGGCGTACTATTAGCAAAGAATATAAAGGCCGGGTGCCCATATTCATCGGGATACTGAACGGTTCCTTCGTCTTCATGTCAGATCTTATCAGGTATGTCACAATCGACTGCGAGATCGATTTCATGAAACTTTCAAGTTACGGAGATGCCAAGATCAGTTCCGGGAATGTGACGATGCTTAAGGATCTGAATTGCCAGGTTGAGGGGAGAGATATCATCATTGTCGAAGATATCGTCGATTCGGGTTTATCGGTGGATTTTATTCTGCGCCTTATCAAAGAACAGCATCCGCGATCATATAAGGTAGTTTCACTGTTGTATAAGAAGGAAGCGCTGAAAATCAATGTTCAGGTCGATTACATCGGATTTACGATTCCCAAGTATTTCGTCATTGGGTACGGGATGGATTATTCCCAAAAAGTCAGAAATCTGACTAGTATCTACCGCCTGGCAGATCATCAGACGACATCCGTAAAGAAAATGAATGCGTAAGGTTTTATGGAACAAAAAGATGGAAAACGAATGAACGAACGTCAGACCCAAAAGAAACTGCCCCGGCCCCGAAGGAGTCGTCAGGGAAAGAACCAGTACAGGAACGAGGACGATTTCAATTGGGGGAAAGTGTTTAAGGTTGTCTTAACCTGGTCGGCAATTATCCTCTGTGTTTTCATCATCATGACGCTCTTCAGAACGCAGGAGAGCTCGGAGTACGAGATTGACTATACGCAGTACCAATCACTGTTGAACGAGGACCAAATCAGTTCCGCGATTATCAAGAAGTCCGATCTGAACAATTTCGAATTGCATGGGACGCTGAAGAATCCGGTCGAGCTTCATACGAGCAGCGGCAAAGCGGTGCAGGGTAACAAATTCATCGTGACCCTTCCATACATTGACGGGGGAACGGTTCAGGAATGGAACAAGCGGAACATCAAGTTCACGATCACGAAGGAAGATAGCACCTGGATGAACACACTGCTGAGCGCGCTCCCGTGGATATTCTTTGTTGTCGTATGGTTGGTCATCATGCGGAGAATGCAGGGAATGGGAACGAAAGGAATCTTTTCATTCGGCAAGAGCCGCGCCAAAGCGATCAATGAAGGGCAAGCGAAAATCACATTTCAGGATGTGGCAGGTGCGGATGAAGCAAAGGTTGAGTTGCAGGAGATTATTGAATTCCTTCGTGAACCTTCGAAGTTTCAGAGGCTGGGCGGAAAGATTCCGCGAGGCGTTCTCCTGTTGGGACCACCCGGCACAGGAAAGACACTGCTAGCGAGGGCAGTCGCCGGTGAAGCGGGTGTTCCGTTCTTCTCGATCTCCGGAGCCGATTTCGTGGAGATGTTTGTGGGAGTCGGAGCCAGCCGAGTCAGGGATTTATTCGAAACCGGGAAAAAGAATGCCCCGGCTATAATTTTCATCGATGAGATCGATGCAGTCGGCCGGCATCGCGGAGCCGGACTCGGAGGCGGTCACGATGAACGCGAGCAAACACTCAACCAACTGTTGGTTGAGATGGATGGTTTTGAACAAAACAGCGGCGTCATAATTATTGCCGCAACGAATCGACCCGATGTTCTTGATCCTGCCCTTCTGCGGCCCGGACGATTCGACCGCCAGATTGTTGTCGATCGCCCTGATGTCCGGGGCCGTGAAGGAATTCTGAAGGTGCATACCCGGAATATTCCACTCGACGAGCACGTGCGGCTCGACGTCCTCGCAAAAGGCACTCCTGGTCTTGCGGGGGCCGATCTGGCGAACCTCGTAAACGAGGCAGCGCTGCTCGCTGCCCGACAAAACTGCAAGACCGTCACGATGGAGCATTTCGAGGAAGCCAAAGACAAGGTGATGATGGGTGTCGAGCGGAAAAGCCTGATTATCTCTGAGCAGGAGAAACGCGTCACTGCATATCACGAATCAGGACATGTCCTGGTTGCAAGAAAAATCCCGGAAGCCGATCCCGTCCATAAAGTTACAATCATTCCGCGTGGAAGGGCACTCGGCGTCACGACCTATCTGCCGATCGACGAAAAACATACCTATTCCAAGGAATACCTGGAAGCTATGATCACGTACGCTCTTGGAGGCCGCGCGGCCGAAAAGCTGATCTTCAATCAGTTCACAACTGGTGCTGGAAATGACATCGAACGAGCTACGAACATCGCGCATAAAATGGTCTGTGAATGGGGGATGAGCACCAGATTGGGCCCGCTTGCCCTCGGCTCTAAGGAGGAAGAGATATTTCTCGGAAGGGAAATCACCCGTACAAAGAACTACTCGGAGACGACT
>JAWOMQ010000036.1:0-2736 GCA_033852415.1 Bacteroidota bacterium | reverse complement strand
ATAATGTTGGAAAGAGAGAGATTCCGGGAATACCCGTACATAATTGCCCATGCAGTCCCCCATACTGCGACGATGACCCAGCCGAGGACGAACATGACACCAGCGGCCGTTGCAAGGCCCCGCCCGCCATGGAACCGAATCCACACCGGGTAATTATGGCCGACAACCGCACTTAGTCCTGCGATGCTCATCGTTATGTATTCCCATCCAAAGAACATTCCTGCCAAAATGACGGCGGCACTCCCTTTAATAACATCAATTAATATTATGATACTGCCAAGAAAAACCGAATTCGTAACGTCAAATGCGTTCATTCCGCCGACATTTTTACTGCCTGCGAGGCGGATGTCGAGACCAGTTTTCCGTTTTACAAGAAGATAAGCGGTCGGAAGTGAACCGATACAGTAGCCGAGTGTAAAGATGAGCAAATACCGCACCAACCCGGGCATCGATGATAGTAATCCTATTCTTTATAAAATTAATAAAAAAACCTCAAATACACAAAATCGGGAATGTGGTCATCAATAAGTACAAGATCTGGATCTCCGTCCCTTCGCAAGCCATCGGCTTCCATACTTAAACTCTGCCGGCAATGCGATGCACGTTCACTCTGTCGAAATGATGGGCGGAGGTACTGCGTTTCAAAGTCAACTTAAACTTTCCTCGGGTGAAACTGCAGAATCGGCCAGTATCAATTACAACGGATGAATTTCAAGTCGTGAATGACCCAAAAATTAAACGACCAGATAATTGAACGAGGAAGATCAAGAACTTTGTTCCCGCTACTGAATCCAATCTCCTTGATTATTCATCAAAAAGGGAGTATATTCGTAGGGTAGAAATTGTTCATCCCTTTCTTCGCTAAGATCTCTCTCACAAACACTCATGACGCCTGAAAAGCTCACAGAGTTGCTCCGCCAGTACAAACGCGGGGCAATGACGGAACAAGTTCTATTGCAGCGATTGTCCGCGCTGGATCCCGAAGCCCTGGGATTCGCGACCGTGGACCATCATCGTCAGCTCAGGCAAGGTTTTCCGGAAGTTATTCTGTGTGAAGGGAAAACGCCGGAACAAGTGGCAAAAATAGCGGCGACCATTGCAAAACGAAAACAGCCGTTACTCGCGACGAGGGCAACCCTTCAGCACTTTCGAGCGGTGAAAAAACTCGTCCCCTCAGCGGAATTTAACAAGGCGGCCCGGACGGTGACGGCTAATCGACCCCACCCAAGCCGGGGTGAGGACTTTATTCTCGTTGTGACAGCCGGAACATCAGATATTCCGGTAGCAGAAGAAGCATTAGTCACCGCCGCCATGTTCGGCCATCGCGTCGAGAAAATTTACGATGTCGGTGTCGCAGGTCTGCACAGACTGCTGGCTCACAATGACCTCCTCCGGAGCGCGCACGTTATTATTGTCGTAGCCGGGATGGAAGGTGCACTTCCGAGCGTCGTGGCCGGCATGGTCGACGTCCCAGTTGTTGCGGTCCCGACGTCCGTTGGTTATGGAACAAGCTTTCAGGGAATCACCGCACTTCTCGCGATGTTGAATTCCTGCGCAAGCGGCGTGACTGTTGTCAATATCGACAATGGGTTCGGCGCTGGATTTGCAGCCAGCCTTATCATGGGAAAACGAAAGAAATAGAACTTCAGGATTTATTGCACTTCTCCGGGATAATTATGCTCACAGATCCTAAAAAACTGGTCTTCAAGGAAAACATCCTCCATACGCTTGGGGATACACCTCTTGTCAAGCTGAATAAAGTCATCAGGGGATACAAAGGACATTTCTTTGCCAAAGTGGAATCCTTCAATCCGGGCGGTTCAGTGAAGGACCGGATTGGGCTCGAGATCGTTGAAGAGGCGGAACGCGAAGGACGATTGCGGCCGGGTGGAACAATTGTCGAGGCAACATCCGGTAACACCGGGATGGGGCTCGCGCTTGTCGGAGCGATCAAAGGCTACAAATGCATATTCACATTGCCGGATAAAATGAGCATGGAGAAGATCCGGCTGCTCAAAGCTTTTGGTGCAGAGGTTATCGTCACCCCAACAGCCGTTCCGCACGACTCGCCGGAGAGTTATACGGAAGTAGCAAAACGGATTGTCCGCGAAACGCCCAATTCCATACTCGCAAACCAGTACTATAACCCTAAGAATCCCGAAGCACATTATAAGACAACGGGTCCTGAGATCTGGGAACAGACAGGGGGGCAAATTGATTACTTCGTTTGTGGTGTTGGGACCGGAGGAACAATTTCCGGCGTAGGAAAATACCTCAAGGAGAAAAATCCTCATGTAAAAATTATCGGGATTGATCCGCATGGATCAGTGTTGCGTGAATATTTTTATAAGAAATCCTTCTCACCCGGACTCAAAACCTACAAAGTGGAGGGGATCGGACAGGACTGGTTGCCCGCGACGCTTCACTTCGAATTGATCGACGACATGATCGAGGTCTCGGACAAAGAATCATTTCTTATGGCACGAAAGCTTACCCGCGACGAGGGAATTTTCGTCGGCGGCTCAGGCGGAACGGCTGTCGCGGGCGCGCTGAAATACGCGGACAGAATGAACGATAACGACATCATGGTTATCCTCCTTCCCGATACCGGGGAGCGTTATCTGAGCAAGATCTACAACGACGATTGGATGCGTGAAAATGGATTCCTTATTCCCGACCGCGTCACAGCAAAATACGTTCTTCAGAGTAAGGCAAAGAATGTGCAGCCGCTGATAG
>JAWOMQ010000116.1:0-3206 GCA_033852415.1 Bacteroidota bacterium | reverse complement strand
ATACCGTATTTTTATGGCACGATTCGACACGAACGAGGTTGCGCGCTATGATACTGTGATCAGGTTTGGCGACACAGTTTTGGTTCCTGAAATCAGGGATACGTCGTACTACAACGACTATCACCTGGAAACGGCTCACATGCGCATCGTATGGCAAGAACCTGGTCGACCCCAGCGTCGGTTCAGAGGCATAGGGATTATGCCTGACAACACGTACTTTATCGCGAGATATGGACCTGATAATTCAAGTTTTGTGGATCCGGACTGCCGCGTCATGCGTTTCAACGCCAATGATACAAGTGATGTTTTTCTCACAGCTCTGGGCGACCTTATCACACGACCTTCCGGTGGAACGGCAATTTCCGACATCCGTTACCTTACTGGCATCATGGTCTTTCCTGGAACCAGAAATTTCATCCTTACCCAAACGACCGACGGCGTCGTCTATGGCGCGATTGTGATGAACTACAGACATGACGTTAATTTTGATGGGTGGGTACCGGCCGTCGATCCCAGTGATCCGAACACCGCCGGTGCTGATATCATCAAGCCGTATAGATTCAAGAATGCTGTCGCCGCTGCGTACAACAAGAAGAAGCGGGAGACATTCGTCCTCGATGCGGCCCTCGACAGCGTGATGATTTTTACAAGCGCGTGGAGGTTTAAACAAGAATCGTTTGGAAGATTCATCACAGGTTCTCAAGGGTTTCCTGAGCTCAGGGGACCGATGGGGATTGCCTATTCAAACGATTGTACGCTCTATATATCGGATACAGGAAATAAGGTCATCCGAAGATTCAGACTTTCCATACAGACTCAGTGTATTCAATAATTCGTGGAGGGGAATCCATGAATTGCCTACGGCTGTGTTGTCTATTAATTTGCCTATCATCATTCTCTTTCGGACAGGAATCGCAGATTTATACCGAGGCTCCCATCAAAGTCGAAGGCTTTGCAATCCTCGCATGGGATTCTATCACCGGTGATCTTGGGATCGCGGTCGGGTCGAACGTGGTTAGCGTAGGTGCAAGGGCCGTTCATGCTCGAGGCGGCGTTGGTTCTATTGTTACCCTTGCGAGCCAGGCCACTCGGTATGGCTCCGCTGGTTTACAACTCCTTGAGCAAGGTCTCACCGCCCAACAAACATTTGACTCGATCGCGCGTGAGGACAGCGGGAAAGAAGAACGTCAGGTCGCGATTCTGCGCGCAAACGGCGAGTCATTCAGTTTCACGGGATCGAAATGCCTCACTTATGCAGTGGGTCTTACGGGCAAAGGCTATGTGATTATTGCGAATAGCGTCGGCGGCGCTGACCTTGCCATCTCGGCGGAGAAGGCAATTCTCTCTGACCAGACCAACCTGGCGCATTCGCTCCTTGCTGCACTCGAAGCGGGTTCGACCAAAGTCAATGTAAATCTCCGCTCCGCTGCTTTACTCATCGTCCGAGACAGGGGAGAACGTGGTTGCTTCGACGACAGGTATATCGATTTGCGCATTGATGATGACCCGAGTCCGATTCAGAATCTGCGAAAATTGTACGAGCTCTGGCAGGGATCGTACCTGTTCGACGATGAGTGGAAATCAATCGATGAGTTCAACGCGGAGCGCAAATTCGAGGTCGCGCGGGCACAACTGAAGCGTGTTGTTGCATCCATGAATGAGGAACTTCGTCTAAAGCCGGACGATCCGGAAACACTGAGCCGCATTGCCCTGGCACTTGCGACACATAATGTGGACAAACCCCGCGCCCTTGAGCTTGCGCAGCGCGCATCCGGATTGGCGCCTGCTTCACCCGGGATCCTCAACATTCTCGCCGAGTGCAACTTTCAACTTAATCACTTTGATGACGCCATTGCGATCGAAGCGAAACTCCTTGCTTCTGACCCCTCGAACGAAATCTATCGTCACCAGTTGATGAAATTCCAAACAGCCAAGGAAAAGGGAGCCCATTGATTGTTCGCTGGGATTTCCGCCTGCGGTCCCATAGAGAGACAAGACGGTAAAAAGAATCCAAGATCACTAACCCGCCGTGGGCACTATCATGTTGTATGGTCTCCTCACTTCCGCTCCAACCGATTTCTCTGGTACTGTATTTGTCGAGCCGATGAATTTCGGAATAGCCGGAATCCTTATCGGTCTGCTTCTGATATTCCTTGGTCGTAAGCTTTTCTGGTTTCTCATAGCCGCTGTGGGATTCTATGCAGGTTTGATTTTTGCCATCAATTACCTAAATGTTGAGAATGACTGGCACGGCATTGTGATCGCCCTCCTGTCGGGGATGATTGGAGTGATTGTACTCTATCTCCTCCAGAAAATTGCATTGAGTGTGGTGGGATTTCTCGGAGGTGTTCTTGCCACATTTTATCTGCTGCAATATTTTCAAGTGCATTTACATTGGTGGCTCCTTATCGGGGGTGGAGTGTTTGGACTTATCGCTGCGGCGTGGTTCTTTCAGTTTGCCCTTATTTTGCTCTCGGCTTTTTTTGGTTCCTATGTGGTGGTGCGTGAGCTCCCTCTTGAAAAACCGATGAGCACAGTTCTATTCTTGCTCCTCTCGGCGGCCGGCATCCTTGTTCAAAATTCCATGATGCATAAGAGGAAACGAGAGAAAAAACCGAATGGTCCAAGAAATTGATAAGCCCCTGGGCCGGGTAGGATTCTTGTCTTGAATTAGTTTAGTTGCATGTCTAGTGGGAAATCCTTAAATTCAGCAGAAGTTAAGCTACACGTTTGTTATCCTTGTACTTCAGGGATTCTTCACGTGGAGAGGAGAGGGTGCAGTGCTATAAACTGGCGACTCTCTTGCTCAAGGAAGAACCTGTCTGGAGAGGTGGGTGAGTGGCTTAAACCAGCGGTTTGCTAAACCGCCGTAGGGGCTTAAACCTCTACCGAGAGTTCAAATCTCTCCCTCTCCGCCCGTATACTGGTCAACCTGTACTATCCCCGTTGTGGGGATTTTTTATTTGACAAATTTTGACGAAAAATCAATCCATTCGAGTTCGATTCGCCCCGAGCCCAACCGGCCATCTGCATGTGGGCGGCCTGAGAACGGCGCTCTACAATTTCCTTTTTGCCCGCAGGAACAACGGCATTTTCATTCTCCGGATTGAGGACACTGATCGCAACCGTTATGTCGAGGGAGCTACCCAAAATCTTCTCGAGACATTGAGGTGGGCGGGTTTGACGTATGACGAAGGACCGGTTGT
>JAWOMQ010000104.1:0-3734 GCA_033852415.1 Bacteroidota bacterium | reverse complement strand
AGTATCGACTGGCATGTGCGCTGCGATCCACCCATCCCAACCATCATCGTAAAGGAGCAGATTGGTAAATCCGATCGCTCCCATAAACTCGGCGAGCATTCTCCCCAGATGACATTCGGGATTATTGCAGTAAATGATGATCAATGTATCCCGCGGTATCGGGACGAGTCGCTCAAAATATTCGTCGGTCGCAAGACCATAAACATTTTTTGCTCCTTTGATATGCCCTCGGATGTAGTCGGTGGAATCCCGGGCGTCAAATATGACCGGCCTTCTTTCTTGCATCAAACGTTTGAATTGATTGAGGCTGATAATCCGGAACACATCCGGCTTTTTCGGGATCCGGACAGATGCAGAACCCGAGTCTGCGAGAGCACGCTCATGCAATGGAGCTATAACCTTGACATCTTCATGTTTATCAGCTGAATGACTGGCCGCGACCAATGATGAGTCCTTTGTCGGTGTCCCACCAGAGAACAGCGCAGAGTCAGACACACCGACTTTTGCGGTCTCTTTGCGAATGAGCGGCAAATTCTTCGGGGAAATGAGATTATACGCGAACGCGAGAATAATTGCAGAGGCAAGGATGATAAGGATATCTCGCACAGTTGAATTATGGTTCATTGACATTCAATGGAAGAGTTGACCCGGTTCAATTTTGTATCCACGCAGGAATTCATCCCACCGCATTTTCTTCTTCCCCTCCTGTTGGATCTCGAGAATCTCTAACAGGCCATCGCCACACTGGATGAGAAACCGGGAATCTGCTTCAACAACCTGGCCCGCGGTGCCCTTGAACGGACCCGGAACAAGCCGGCTTCGAAAGATCTTTAGCTGGGTTTTTCCGTCGAATGTGAATGCGCACGGTCGCGGCGATAAGCCACGAATGAAATTATGAATCTGCTGTGCGTTCTTCGTCCAATCGATCCTGCAATCGTTGCGGAATATTTTCGGCGCCGCCGACGCCAGGCGACTATCCTGCGGATGGCCAATCGCTTTTTCATCCTGGATTAATCGAAGGCTGAGTAATACAATCTCGGCACCAAGCTCTGCCATGCGGCCATGGAGTTCCCCCGCGGTCTCGTCCTCTCCGATATTCAGCCTTGCCTGGAGAATGATTTTTCCGGTATCAACGTTTTCTTCAATAAAGAACGTTGTTACTCCCGTTTCACGCTCCCCATTGATGATTGCCCAGTTGATGGGTGCTGCACCACGATACTTTGGCAGTAAGGATGCATGGAGATTGATGGTCCCTTTCGGGGGAATTGTAAACACTTCCGGGGGCAGAATCCGAAACGCCACTACGACAAAAGCATCGGCCCGATATGAACGGAGTTTTGAAATAAATGATTGATCGCGTAAGTCGCCGGGCTGGAGGATCTCGATGTCGTGGTCCTCAGCAAAACATCGTACCGGAGAACCAGCCATTTGCTGCCCCCGACCCACCGGCTTATCCGGGACAGTCACAACGCATGGGACCGACAAATTGTTCTTCAAAAGGATATCAAGGCTCGGAATTGCAAACTCCGGAGTTCCCATGAAAACGATGCGCATCGCCGACTCGATTATCAGATCTTTGGTGACAACTTACGTCGCAACATGCTCCCCGGAGATAACAGGATAATCAACGGTAATTTCTCCCGCCTCGATCTTCTTCAGCTCTTCTGCGTGTGCCGCCAGCTGTTCTTTGGTCAGATGATCCAGGAACAAGACGCCATTGAGGTGATCAATCTCGTGGAGAAGAACCCGAGCAAGGATACCATCCGCTTCGAGACGAACATCCTTAAAATTGGAATCCTTATAGGTTATCTCAACATGTTCTGACCGCTCAACTGAATCCCGCACGTCGGGGATGCTCAGGCATCCTTCCTCAATGGTACACATCCCTTCGCTGTGAATGATTACCGGATTGATGATAGTGAGCGGCTTGAAATCTTTGTGATCATCCGTATCCGAAATATCCACCACGATGACCCGGTGAAGCTCACCTACCTGGGTCGCAGCCAGCCCTATGCCGTTTGCATGTCGCATTGTCTCGAACATATTCATACTCAGTGCAAGAATCTCGGCATCAACCTGACGGACCGGTTTTGCTCTTTTCCGAAGGACCTTCGCGCCGTATGTGTAAATCGGAAGTATTGCCATACAATGATCTCTAAACTCTGAAATTAATATAAAACTCCGGACCTTGAAATACAAGGATTCCGCTTAATACACAATCCGGCGTGCACCCACGAACCGCTCGTGATAGTAGGGAACATCAATCAGGGAAATTGTGACCCCACGCGAAACACTCGCGTGAGCGAACAAACCATCACCCACATATATTCCCACATGTGAGGGACCGTCCTGTTCAAGCTGAAAAAAAACCAGATCACCAAAACGGATATCACGAGCATCTACCGGACGGCCCGAACTAAATTGTTCTCTCGATGAATGGGGCAACTTCTGGTGCAAAACCGAATCAAACACCATTTCGGTGAACCCCGAGCAATCCATGCCGTTTGTGTCGGTTCCCTGAAGCTTATACGGAATCGACATCATACCCATAATCACACCCAACATGGCATGCCGGTCTATAGAAGAAACTCCGGACTCATAACCGGACCGGGTCTCCGTGGGAGACGCATCGTGCCTGACGACCGTCCCTGAGGCACAGGAGCAAAGAACAGACGCAAAAAAAAGAGAGATCAGAACCTTGCAGAAGAACGGGAACCAGGAAACCGGTTTCATCAGATGCAGAACGATGCCGAGTGACGGGGTCTTTCGCTATCCGAGATATGCGCGCAATTGCTTACTGCGTGACGCGTGGCGCAGACGGCGGATGGCTTTCTCCTTAATCTGACGGACGCGTTCACGGGTAAGTTGAAATTTTTCTCCGATTTCTTCCAGTGTCAGTGAATGCTCCCTCCCCAGGCCGAAATAGAGTCGGATAACCTCCGCCTCACGTTCGGTCAGGGTTCCGAGAGCACGCTCAACCTCTTTGCTCAACGATTCCTTAATCAGGGTATGATCAGGGAGCGGAGTTCTTTCATCCTGAATGACGTCCAAAAGCCGGTTATCCTCGCCCTGGGCAAATGGGGCATCCATGGACAGATGTCTCCCTGAGATCTTCAGCGTATCGGCGACCTCAAAGAGCGACATGTCGAGTTCTTCGGCAAGCTCGCTTGCGCTGGGTTCCCGTTCGAACTCCTGCTCAAGTGTGCTGAAGGCTTTTCCGATCTTGTTCAGCGCTCCCACCCTGTTTAACGGCAACCTGACGATTCGCGATTGCTCTGCGAGGGCCTGAAGAATGGACTGCCTGATCCACCAAACTGCGTATGATATGAATTTGAACCCACGTGTCTCATCGAAACGTTTCGCCGCCTTGATAAGACCAAGATTCCCTTCGTTGATGAGGTCACCCAGCGAAAGACCCTGGTTCTGGTATTGTTTTGCCACACTCACTACAAACCGAAGGTTGGCTTTTGTCAGTTTTTCAAGGGCTTTCTGATCGCCTTTCTTGATTCTTCGGGCCAACTCTATCTCTTCCTCGGGGTCCAGCAGCTCTACGCGGCCGATTTCCTGAAGATACTTATCGAGTGATTGACTTTCGCGGTTTGTATACTGTTTGTTAACCTTCGCCATGCTATCCTCTTAAGTGACGACTAATGTCGAATCTGACGTCACAAGGTTGATCTTTGACCAGCATCGTTCCCCGAACCGTTCGATATCACATTGCATTAGTTAGACTC
>JAWOMQ010000126.1:0-4554 GCA_033852415.1 Bacteroidota bacterium | reverse complement strand
GATTTATGGCCGGGATTCAATCGTAATCTGTCCCCCTGTTGATACCACAAAATTCGCCTTATCAGTCGAGAAGGGAGAATACTATTTAGTTGTTTCTGCATTGGTTCCGTACAAGAGAATTGATGTTGCGATCAGCGCATTCAACGACAATGGTTTGGAATTGTATATAATAGGAACAGGGGGCGAGGAACAACGATTGAAAAAGATGGCGGGGAGGAACATTCATTTTGTCGGGTGGGTGCCGGAGGAACAATTGGTTCAGTACTATGAGCGTTGCCGGGCGTTGATTTTTCCTGGGGAGGAAGATTTCGGCATCGTCCCGGTTGAAGCCATGGCCTGTGGGAAGCCTGTTGTTGCCTTTGCGCGTGGCGGGGCGCTGGAAACCGTTCAGGATGGAGTGACGGGAGTGCTTTTTGAAAGCCCAACGGGTGAAAGCCTGAACATTGCCCTCACCCGGATGAACTCTCTGCAGTTTGCACCGGATCGCATTCGTGCTTACTCAATGAAATTCGAGCGTGATGAGTGTAAAAAGAAGATTGCAATGGCTGTGAATCAAATATTGCATGGGTCTTGACGCGAGAACTGTCGCTGCTCCTTTGAGATCCGATGCCGCACCTTCTGGGTGGGGCTTCTCAAAGAATCTGGGTGTCAGGTGATCAAAGAATGCCTTGCGTTTTCGATCACGGACCAATTCGTTGATCCGGCTTTGCTTTGCGATTCAATTTTATTCTCCCTATAATAAATCAATGATATTTACGGGGGTATCAATGCCGCGGCGCGAAATGCCGCTGTTCACGGGCTGTCGGAAGCAGAGATGGATAATCAGGTGGCAGCTCATGGTTCTGCTCCTGCCTGCATTCCTCGCCTCAGCATACCCGCAAGTTCAGACCTGCAATGTTTCCTGGGGCGATATACATCAGATCTCGAACGACTCTGTGCCGTCTCTCAGGCCGGAGATTCTTGTCACCTCAGATACGATTCATATCCTTTGGTATGGAATTGATACGCTGGGCACAGTTTCCCAGGATGGAATTCAATACTGCCATAGTTATGACGGCGGCGCAACGTTTAGCTCCCCCCGGACTTTGGTTCCGTCAGAGGATGCTTTTGCGCCCGGAATATTCTCGATATCCGGATCAGTGATTTATGTAACGGCACTCGCCGCCATAGATACATTTTACGGAACTATTCTCCTGAAGAGCACCGATGCCGGGATCAGCTGGAATTCACCCTTCAGACTCCTTCCGAACTCAGAGCCCGAAGCACTCGCAGCAAAAGATTCACTGGTCTTCCTGCTTTACCGTGCGTTCGCGGGAAACACGTACGGAATACTTTCAAGTGCGGATTACGGCCACACCTGGCATCCACAGATAACGGGGGTGCTGGCGCTCTCCTCACTGAAGATTTCCGGAGGCCAGCTTGTTGCCGTTGGCCCGGCTGACGGTGATTTCGTAACCGAGGTTGGATTTTATTCCGCTCCGCTTGACGGGCGTTTTCTCGAAGGTCCCACAATCGTTTCTACGAACGACAATATCCCATCGCTCCTTTCCCAGATTGCTGCAAATGAGCGGGGATATCTCTTCGTCTCGTGGACGGACACCGGAACCATCTTTTACAGCAGAAGCAGGGATCTCGGAGTTTCCTGGGATGCGCCCAGTCGCCTCTCGGTGCAAAAAAATGCGGTCTTTTCGGACATCTCTGCTGCAGGGGGATTTGTGGGTGTAACGTGGGATAATGATTTCGGACCGGGCGGAGCGATCGATTTGCGCACAAGCAATGATTTTGGTGTCAGATTTTGCCCGGTTGATACACCTACCTCGGGTTCGCAGGTCGGCCAACCGGCACTCAATATCTCGGGGACAAAAATTCGCCTTGTATGGTCGGAGGAAAAACAGGGGAATGGTGAGATCTACTATCGCGAAGGTACACTGTCAGCCAATACACTTTCGGGAACCACTCCGGTCACCCTTGCCCAAAACTATCCCAATCCTCTGGTTGCCCGGGCAGGCCAGCGCGTGACGACGATTCACTACGAAATTGCTGAACAGACCCACGTCAACCTGGCGATCTACAATATTCTCGGCCAAAAGGTTGCCCAGTTGGTCGATGCGGATCAGCTTGAGGGGGGGTATGATGTCGTCTGGCGAATAACCTATGAGGCGACGGGCGTTTATTTCTATCGGCTGCGAACTGGCCTCTCCACTGAAACCAAGAAGCTTGTGGTATTACGCTAAGTTCAGCTGTCGTCGGGGAGGTATAGGGTAACCATCCGTTGGCGTGTCGAAGAGGAGGTCATTCCGATAAAGAAATATACACGCTCCCGGTTTGTGGATGGATACAAAAAAATGCCCGATGAAGCATAACTCCAGCGGGCCACCACACCATATGTCGGGAACTCATTGATTCATTCGGTCACTTGCTGATTGAATCGATGAGTCGACCTACTTCATCTTTTCTATCGCGCTTATCTCCCTTAGAAGGTCCTTTTTCGTGAATCGTGATTTGCTCATGATTGTGGAAATGAAACCCTGCATCTGTTCTCTTGTTTCCTCGTCGATTTCCATTGATGTGAGGATGATGATGGGGACGTTCCGTGTAGATTGCTGCTGCTTCAGTTGATACGCCACATTGAATCCCGATATGTCCGGCATGATCAGATCCAGAATAATCAAATCCGGCGATTCCGAAGCGGCGAGCCGGACACCTTCCTTGCCGTTCATCGTTTTGATCACTTCATAGCCTTCCGATTCAAGGATAACCTGTATAAGCTCGGCAGCAGTCTTGTCGTCATCGATAATGAGAACCTTTGGGTGTGACTTATGGGCATTGGTTCGAACCGGCACCTTCTGGATTGCCTTAATCAGTTCTTCCCGGTTCACCGGCTTTACAAAGTAATCCACCGCGCCCATGCTGAACCCAAGTTTCTTTTCGTCAGTGATAGAAATGATGATAATCGGAATATCTTTGCAGATGGGATGGCGCTTGAGCTCCTTCAGAACCTGCCAACCATCTTTGATGGGCATGATCATGTCAAGCGTAATAATGTGCGGTTTGAGCCGCTTGGCCTTCTCAATTCCCTCGGCTCCATCGCGCGCCATCTCTGTCCGGTATCCAGCCTCCTGCAAATACATCTGGATCAACTGGCTTGCCTGGACATTATCCTCGATGATCAGCACGAGGGGTTTTTCTCCATCTACGGTTGTAATCGGTTGATCTGTTACGATTCGCAGCAATTGATCGGCAGATTCGACTACTTCTCCAGCCACGACCATCGGGATGCGGAACATGAACGTCGTTCCTTTTCCCCACTCGCTTTCAACACTGATATGACCGCCGTGCAGTTCGACCAGTCGCTTGGTAATCACCAGTCCGAGGCCGGTTCCTTCCTTCGCTCCATGTGCATTTTTGCCCTGCTGGAAGGCATGGAACAGTTTTGGAAGGTCTTCAGGTTTGATCCCTATCCCTTCATCCTTGACCGATACTTCGATCTCATTAATAAAACGGCGCACCGTTACCGTGACTCTACCCTTCGGATTACTGTATTTGATTCCATTGGAGACAAGGTTTACCAATATCTGCTTGAATCTGGTCTGATCCACTACCAACTGGTCAATTTCGGGGGCGACGTCGAAGGTCAGCGTCACACCTTTCTGCTGGAGCAGAGACTGCATCACACGGGTGACCGACTCAGTGAAGTAGGATATAGGATAGGCTTCGACGTGAAGCTCCATCTTTCCGGCTTCGATTTTCGACAGGTCTAGAATATCGTTGATCAGACCCTGCAGATGTTTCCCGCTCTCGTTGATATTCTTCATGAAATCGTTGACCTTTGCGGCAGGGAGGGAGTGAAGTTCGCTCGTCAGGATTTCCGAAAAACCCACTATTGCATTAAGAGGAGCCCTCAGTTCATGGCTAAATGTGGCAAGGAATCGTTTCAGTGTCTCATTTGCGTCGTCAGTGCGCTTTTTCTCGTTTTCTAATTCGATATTCTTGATGGTTATTTCGTCCATCAGGCGCTTTCGGCTCATCCCGATAGAGAGCTCATTCGCAATGATCGTAAGCATCTTGAGTTCTTCTGTGACATATTTGTCGACTTTAGGTGAGAGCACCTCAAGAACCCCCTGCAGCTCGTTTTGCACAACGAGCGGGATCGAAATCAGGGTTTTGAGTTTCAAATCGTTGGTTTCGGTGAGAAAGTACGAAGCGATCGAACTCAATGACAATTCATCGCTTACAATTGTTTTCTTGCCGAGGGCGGTTTTTACGGCAATCGTGGTTGATTTTTCATCCACGATCTGGTGCTCCACTTCAGGGTCAACCCGCACATCGATAAGGGATGGTGCCATGAGGTGAAGCAGGGAGGAGCGTTGATCATACCGATAAATGCATACGAATTTTACCGGAATCTCCATAAACTGGGCGATCCGTTCACCTGCATTCAAGCAGAGATCATCCAAATGAGGTGCCACGTTAATGACGTGTGAGACCTCCATCAGCATCTCTTTTTGCCGCTGCTGTCTTTTCTGTTCTGTGATATCCTGAAAAAAGACGGAG
>JAWOMQ010000177.1:0-23305 GCA_033852415.1 Bacteroidota bacterium | reverse complement strand
CCAGTGATACTGTTTAAGCCAATCCATGGCCTCGGATGTGAAGCCCTGAAAGGGGATTCTGTTTTTCTCGCTCACCTGCCGTGCGAATTCACGGACGAGGAGGGGAATATCCTCGCGCCGTTCTCTCAAGGCCGGGACATGGATGTTGATGGAGCGTAACCGGAAGAAAAGATCGCTTCTGAAATTCGCGTTCCGGACTTCTCTCTCAAGATCCTTGTTGGTCGCGGCGATTACACGAACATTGCATTTTCTGGGCGTCGCAGATCCCACTCGTATGTATTCGCCATTCTCCAGCACCCTCAGGAATTTTACCTGCGTGCCCAGGGGTAGTTCTCCGATCTCATCGAGGAATATTGTGCTGCCGTCGGCAAGTTCGAAATATCCTTTCCGCATCTCTCCGGCACCGGTGAACGCCCCTTTTTCGTGTCCGAAGAGTTCACTCTCGATGATTCCCTCAGGGATTGCACCCGCATTTACCGAAATCATCTGTTTCTGTGCCCGGGTGCTCGCCTTATGTATCGCCTGCGCAATTACTTCCTTGCCGACCCCGCTCTCGCCGGTAATGAGCACAGTAATATCCGTCGGCCCCACCTGCAGAATGACATCGAGGATTTCTTTGATCTCAATCGAGTCCCCGATAATCCCCATCTCCTTCTGGAATTGATCGCGGTCCATCAGTATTTCTCCAGGACGATGCCGGAAATCTTGAACTTTAACCTTACTTCCTCCCGGAACTTCATTGCTTCATCGCCTGTCCTGAAACTTCCAACCCACACAAGATAAAGGCTTCTGCCACCTCTCACCTTATTTGTGATCTCAGCGGCGTATCCCTGGTCATCGAAGAAGTTCTTCTGTTTTTCGGCGTTCGCGACTGTCGAGAAAGCGCCCACCTGCAAAGTGTAAACGGTCGTGCTGACCGGAGTCGGCGCAGTTGTGTTTGCTGGTGCTGCTGCAACGGTGGTTTGTGTATCGGTTATTGTCGCATCCCTTTTGGAAACTTCGATCGTTGGCTCTTCCGTGGTGGGGACTGGCGGCGGTTTTTTCCCCGAGACCAAAGGAGAATTCGGATAATCCCGCCGGAGTTGTTGCAGCTTCAGATCGGCTGTCCTGTAAAGGCCGATGGCGTAATAATATTGGTAGATTCTGTAGAGTGCGTCGTCGGCCCACTCACTCTTGTGGTAATTATCCACGACGCTTTGGTAAAATTTTATTGCCTCGATCCCGTCACTGGCAATTCTTCCCTGGAGGTACAGAATCCCCGGAGTGTTCTGATATTTTGCAATAAGGTCGGGGAGCGCCTTCTTTGCCTCGTCTATCTGTCCCCGATCGATTTTTGCTATGTTGTCCTTTATTTCATCCTGCACACCCGGCTGTTGCGAGACTTGCGCACTGCAGACCACGGTGAGAAGTTGAAGCAGTGCGACAACAGCTGCTGCTCTGTTTCGGAAAGCAAGTTTAAGGAAAGACCCGAGAGTGAATCTCATAAGATCGTCAGGCTGCCCTTTCAACGCTTTCGGAGGAGGAGAGTATCGTACCGAACAGTGTTGCTGAATTCACGCGATGGATGAGAACATCACGATATTCTCCGGAAACAGAATTATCACGAGGGAAAATCACCATTTTATTCCCATCCGTTCTTCCCTGCGATTCGGCGGATGCCTTCTTACTTCTTCCTTCAACCAGAATCTGTACTGTCTCACCGACAAGAGCGGAGTTCTTTTCGTAAGAAATTTTATTTTGCACATCTATGATTTCGCTCACCCTTTGCGTTTTCACCGGGTCCGATACATCATCCACCATACTGTACGATGGTGTATTCTCACGTGGCGAATATTTAAACATGAATGCGCCGTCGTACCGAACCGCCTTCAGGACGTCCATGGTCTGCCGGTGATCTTCTTCTGTCTCCGTCGGAAATCCCGCAATAATGTCTGTGGATAGAGAGACATGAGGAATTGCCCGCCGGATCCTTTCAACTAGTCCGAGGTAATGGTCAATTGTATATGACCGTTCCATAAGGCGCAGGATTTTGTCGGATCCCGACTGAACCGGTAAATGAATAAATTTGCAGACGTTCTCGTGCGATGCGATTGTGTCGATAAGTTTATCGGACATATCCTGAGGGTGTGAGGTTGTAAATCTTACCCGCATCGTCCGGTCGACAGCCGCCACGCGGGCGAGCAAGTCGGAAAAATCGCAACCATTATGATGGTAAGAGTTCACATTTTGGCCGAGGAGCGTTACTTCCTTGAATCCGCGGGAGACAAGCGTCTCAACCTCCTTGATGATCGTATCACTGTCGCGGCTCCGTTCCCTTCCGCGTGTGTAGGGTACAACGCAAAAACTGCAGAATTTGTCGCATCCCCGCATGATGGATATCCATGCGCTGATATCCTGCGTTCGCAGTGGCGTGATATCGTCATAGGTTTCAACACGCGATAAGCGGACGGCGATCCCTTTTTCACCATGCCAAGCTCTCGAAACAAGAGAAGGGAGTTTTCTGTATTCATCAGGTCCGACGATGATATCCACGATCTGCCCCACACCTTTGGCTTCTTCACTCATCAACCTTGTGCGCAGCCGTTCTGCCATACAACCCATGACGCCAACGAGTAACCCCGGTTTTTCCCGCTTCGCGCGTTTGAACTCGCCAAGACGGCCGTAGATCCGCTGTTCGGCATTTTCCCGGATGCTGCAGGTGTTCACCAGGATGAGATCGGCGAGATGGATACTGTCGGTAATCTCAAAATTATCTCTTGTGAGAATTCCAAGCGCCGTTTCAGTGTCAGCAAGGTTCATCTGGCAACCGTATGTCTCGATGTAAACCTTCTTCCGATTCTGAATCACAGGTGCTACCTGCCCGCTTCTCGATGTAAGTTGGAGTGTAGAGGTTGGTGAATCCATCCTTCTGGAGCTTCAATAATACCAAAAATCTGACAGAAAGTCAAAGAGAATATGCTTGATAAAAAAAAATTAAGATTAATCCTGCCGAATAAGCGAAAATAAATGATCTCATTACTTGACAAGACGGCAGAAATCATCCTATCATAATCAAGCAATAATCAAAAGAATAAATCTCCATCTCGTGAACCCATTTACTGAAGGGCCCTCAGATAGAGAGTCCAGAATGTGTGGACCGCACCAGAATATTCTTCAAGAATATCGAAAGAAGTCCCCAAAAATTGCGTGTTTCGATTTAATTTGATATATTAATGCGCATTTCAGATGAACCTTCCAGGGTCGACTGCCGAACGGGCAAAAAATAGAGTAAAAAGTACGATTTCATAAGGAGTTTCATGAACGAAGGTAAAATAACACAGGTAATTGGACCGGTCGTAGATATCGATTTCTCAGGTGGTAACCTCCCTGCGATTCTCAGTGCAATTAATATCCCTCGCAAGAATATTGAAGGAGTTGAAGAGCAGCTTGTGTGTGAAGTCCAGCAGCACCTGGGTGAAGAACGAGTTCGTACCGTCGCGATGGATTCAACGGATGGCCTTGTCCGGGGGATGAAAGCAATCGACACCGGAGGCCCGATCAGCGTTCCCGTGGGACCCTGTACGCTTGGGCGCTTGATTAATGTCATTGGCCATGGGATTGACCACCTGCCGGAGATTCAGAGCAAGGAGAGATACCATATCCATCGATCCGCACCCCCGTTCGAAGAGCTGAGCACTCAAAATGAAATGTTCGAGACTGGCATAAAAGTAATTGACCTGCTTGAGCCCTACTCCAAAGGCGGAAAAACGGGTTTGTTCGGGGGCGCGGGTGTCGGCAAAACAGTCGTGATCATGGAATTGATCCATAATGTCGCCACTCACCATGGCGGATATTCGGTTTTCGGTGGGGTTGGCGAAAGAACGCGTGAAGGAAACGACCTCTGGCTCGATATGAAGCACTCGGGTGTACTCGAGAAAACTGCACTCGTGTTCGGGCAGATGAATGAACCTCCCGGCGCACGCCAGCGCGTCGGACTCACGGCGTTGACCATGGCGGAGTATTTCAGGGATTCAGAAGGGAAAGATGTTCTTCTCTTTATCGATAACATTTTTAGATTTGTTCAGGCAGGCTCTGAGGTGTCGGCACTCCTTGGTAGGATGCCTTCTGCCGTGGGTTACCAGCCGACGCTTGGAACCGAAATGGGCGAGCTTCAGGAGCGGATCACATCAACCAGGAAAGGATCCATCACGTCGGTTCAGGCAATTTATGTTCCGGCCGACGATCTGACTGATCCTGCTCCTGCAACGACATTTACCCACCTCGATGCGACAACCGTGCTGAGCCGCCAGATATCCGACAAGGGGATATATCCGGCTGTGGATCCGCTGGATTCGACCTCGCGCATCCTCGAACCGGGCATCGTTGGCGAGGAACATTATTTTGTTGCGAAACGCGTGAAAGAGATTCTCCAGACCTATAAAGACCTGCAGGATATCATAAATATCCTTGGCATGGACGAACTTTCTGATGACGATAAGCTGACGGTGAATCGGGCGCGGAAAATCCAGAAGTTTCTTTCTCAGCCGTTTTTTGTCGCTGAGCAGTTCACAGGGATTCCGGGCACGTACGTGAAGCTGGAGGATACGATAAGAAGCTTTAAGGGAATTATCAACGGAGAGTACGATATGATTCCCGAGAATTACTTTTATATGGCGGGAACGATTGATGAGGTAGTAGAGAAGTACAAAAAGGACAATCCCTGATCGGCAATGGCGGAGAAGACATTCAAACTGGAAATTGTTACGCCACGCAAGGTCGTATTCAGCGGGGAGGTCATTAGTTTTAGCGCTCCGGGAGTGATGGGCGGGTTCCAGGTGCTGTACAACCACGCTCCGATGGTTGCGGCCATTGGAATTGGGGAAGTGAAGCTGCAGGATGTCACGGGTAATGAATTTCATTATGCCACGAGCGGCGGCTTTGTCGAAGTTTTCAAAAATCGCGTAAGCCTTTTGGCAGAGACGGCGGAACGCTCGGATGAGATTGATGCGCCTCGGGCGGAAGCATCAAAGGGGCGCGCTTTGCAGCGGCTCCAACAGCATGATCCGACTGTCAGTCAGGAGCGGGCCAAAGAGTCCCTCAGGCGTGCTGCGAACCGACTGCGCATACTGCACCGGGGATAAGCGCCATGATTTTTGGTTCTTCCACCCATCAGATGTGAAATCCGATGGGTTTTTTTATTGCTCCACATGTACCACTTTCCGGGGATGCTTTGACATTCAGGATCGGAAGACGTATATTTTGCCAACTTGAAAAAAGTGTAGGGTGCTGAACGAATGCGGTTGACTCGAGCCGAGATTAATTTGGAATCTCTTCGGTTTAACCTCGATGGGATCAGGAAAAGGGTGGGCCCAAAGGTCCGTGTCATGGGAATTGTCAAGGCGAACGCATATGGGCATGGTATCGTTGAAATTGCCCACGCACTTAACAAGTTTGACATAGATTATCTGGGAGTAGGTTTTCTCGAGGAAGGTATTCTTCTCCGAAACCACGGTATAACGGCTCCTATTCTGGTTCTCGGCGGCGTGCTCGGAAGCCAAGTCGAGGATTTTTTGGAGTACAATCTTGATATCACAGTTTCATCTATTGAAATCGCAGAGCGGATCCATCAGGAGGTTCACACAAACGGCGGCCGGAAGCCGCGGGTTCACTTGAAAATCGACACGGGGATGGAACGCCTTGGGGTGCGTTGGGAGAACGCCTTCAACTTCATCGATCATGTCGCCAGTTTGACAAATATTCAATTGATCGGGATTTATAGCCACTTCGCTACTGCTGATGAAAAGGATAAATCATTTGCATGGGAACAACTTCAGAGATTTTCTCAGGTGCTTGAGTATGCAGAGGGCAAGCGGATTGATATCCCTTATAAGCACATCGCAAACAGCGGTGCAATTCTGGACCTGCCGCAATCGTATTTCACCATGGTTCGGCCCGGAATTTCGTTGTATGGGATTTATCCGTCGCTGGAAGTTTCAAAGGGAATCCCTCTACGCCCTGTTTTGGAGCTCAAATCGAGGGTTGTCTACATCAAGGAAGTCCATGAAGGTATGACAGTCAGTTACGGACGGCAATACCGGGTTCCGCGAAAGACTCGCGTGGCGACAATACCGATCGGATATGGTGATGGGTACAGCCGATCGCTTTCAAACTCCGCAACTGTTTTGATCGGAGGGGAAAAACATCATGTCATTGGCGCGGTATGTATGGATCAGATCATGGTAGATATTGGGCTGGATGCAAATGTCCATGTGGGTGATGATGTCATTCTCATCGGAAAGTCGGGAAAAGAATCCGTTACCGCATGGGATCTTGCGGGGGTCATGAACACTATTCCATATGAAGTGTTGACAAATATTGCGGCACGCGTACCGCGTTATTTTATTGAAGAGGATTAACAGCATGCCGAATGTCTTTGCGACAATTATGGCTGGAGGGGTGGGGTCACGATTCTGGCCGAGGAGCAGGGAGAAAACCCCAAAGCAGCTTCTGGAAATCATCCAGAAAGGAACGATGATCCAAAACACGGTCAAGCGCATCGGCTCGTCCGTCCATCCAGACCATACGCTGATCGTTACGAACAAGGTTCAGCGATCGACGATCACCAGGCAACTTCCCAAAATTCCCGCCGAGAATATCATTATTGAGCCGATCGGTCGCAATACGGCTCCGTGCATTGGGTTGACCGCGCTTTTTATCCGCCGGTTCGACCCCGATGCGGTTATGGTGACCCTGCCATCCGATCACATCGTGCATGACGAAAAGGAATTTCATCGCGTTTTGCAATTGGCAATCTGGGTCGCGTATGAATCCAAAAAGCTCGTCACAATAGGCATCCACCCGACAAGACCCGAAACCGGCTACGGCTATATTCAGGTTCTGGATGATCCGGATGATAAGAATCCCTATTTTTCGCGCGGCGTCTTCAAGGTAAAGACCTTTGCCGAGAAGCCGAATGTCGACACGGCGAAACAGTTTCTGAAAAGCGGGGACTTCCTCTGGAACAGTGGTATGTTCATCTGGCGTGTTGATGCCATTCTAAGGGAAATAGAGCGGTTCTTGCCAGAGACATGGAAAGAGTTGGAAAAGATTGACGCTGCGATCGGCAGAGATGATTACGATCAGGTGCTCGAGACCTCTTACAGGAAGATCAGGAACATTTCCATTGACTATGGAGTGATGGAAAAGGCGAAGGACGCCTACGTGATCCGGGGCGATTTCGGCTGGAGCGACGTCGGAACATGGGATGAGGTTTTCAGAATCAGCGGAAAGGACGAACACGGGAATTCGGTGACGGGGAAAACGTATCTTCAGGATACGAAAAATTCACTGATCTATGCCGGGGACAAATTCGTCGGTGCGATTGGCATTGAGGGTCTTATCATTATAGCAGCCGAGGATGCGATACTAGTGTGCAGGCAAGGTCAGTCGCAAGATGTCAAGGAGATTGTTGATTATCTTAGGAGAAAGCAGATAACGGAGTTACTGTAATGTCCTCTCGATTCGTGTGCGGTAGCCTTGCGCTGATCACCGTGATCTTGGGTGGATGTGTATCATCCCCGCGATTCACGGCGGCGCGGGCATCTGCTTCCGCCCCTGCAGTGCTTCTCATTGAAGAAGGAATTGCATCGTACTACGCGGAAGAGTTCAACGGGCGCCGGACGTCAAATGGTGAGATTTATGATATGAATAAACTGACAGCAGCCCACCGGACACTGCCGTTCAATTCAGCGGTAAAGGTTACAAACCTGGCCAGCGGAAAGAGTCTGGTTGTACGAATCAACGATCGCGGACCGTTCAAGGATAACCGTATTATTGATCTTTCGTACGCCGCGGCCAAAGATCTGGAGCTTGTGGGCTCAGGCACAAGCCGTGTCCGCCTCGATATTGTCCGACTGGGGGACACGACCGGGGTTCCTCAACATTATGCGCCATAAGGCACTATGAAAAAGAATCTCATTACCGAACAGGATGTCCGCGAGGCCGCAAAGCTTGGTCAAAAGACCATTGCTATCGTCACCGGAACAATTGTAACAGACGCTGCTCGCGACCGTGCGAAGCAGATGGGGTTAGATTTTGTCGCCGACAACATTGGGCCGGGTCCTGTGAGGCGGGAGTCCGCGAAAGAGGAGGGGCCGGGCTCCGGGAAATCTGCCATTGTCATCGGGAGCGACCACGGCGGCTTTGCACTGAAGGAGATATTGAAGCCGTACATTGTGAGCCTCGGGTATGAAATAGTTGACGTGGGAACAACCAGTGAGGAAGCATGTGACTATCCCGATTTCGCACTGGCTGTGGCAAAAATGGTCGCGATGGGTGCGGCACAAAAGGGAATAATGATCGATGCCATCGGAAACGCATCGGCAATGGTGGCAAATAAATTGCCTGGCATACGGGCGGCGTGCTGCACGGATGAATTCTCTGCCCGAAGCAGTCGTGAGCATAACGATGCGAACGTATTGACGTTGGGAGGGAGGATTTTGGGAGCCGAATTGGCTAAAGCGATTGTGAAGGTTTGGCTGGAGGAGGCCTTCGCGGGGGGCCGGCATTTGAAGCGGGTCGAAAAAATCAGGGAAATCGAGAAGTACCAGACCATTAAATAAGAGCGAAAAGCCCATTTTCATCCGGCCAGGTGACGAAAGTCACATTCCTCGCTTGCGTTTAGTCCCCTCATAAAATATATTGAAGTAACTTCTCGCGGTACTCAATCCAAGCGTTGTTGTTTCACTTTTCAAAGTTCGTGCACGCATAATTTGCAGTGAAGATCTGTTTTATACATATGGCCAGGATAGCAGGCAGCGTGATCATCGTCGTGATGCTTCTCGTTACGTCGTTCGGTCCATCGGTGCGGTCTCAGATTTCCAGTGGGGGAGATCATCAAACAACGCAGCATGCAGTGGGGCCGCGGGAGTCTTCCTTTGGCGGCGTTGCGTGGGATCAGTTCATCACGGTGAAACAATGTGCACGTGAATACCACGTAGACTGGCAGCTCATTGTAGCCATGATAAAACAGGAATCGAAATTTGATGCCGACGCGGTGAGTATGCGCGGAGCACGTGGGTTGATGCAGTTGATGCCCGTGACAAACATGGAAGTCGCGAGCGAACTTAATTTGTCCACGCCTTATCTTCCTGAAGCTAACATTCAGGCAGGTGTCTACTATTTTTCAAAACTTCTCGATTTGTTCAAATCTGCATCACCGGAAGATCGGTTTTGTCTCGCACTTGCTGCGTATAACGCGGGGCCGGGAAGAATCTATGATGCGCAAGAGCTTGCAGCATACTTTAATGAAAACCCATTTTCCTGGTCGACCATCCAGCATCTCCTTCCCTTACTTTCAAAGCGATATTATTCACTTCACCAGAACATCTGGAAAGATGGCAAGCCGAGGAGCGGGTACTTCGGTAGCGGCCAACAGACGATCACGTATGTGGGTGAAGTGATGAATACATACAATTCGGCTAAGAAGATCGGATACTAAAAAATTTTTTCTTTTTCGTAAAATTTTACTTGACTTTTACGAAAAACATTTTTATATTCTCGCAAGTAATTACAGGGGGGTAACTGGTCAGCACGTCACCTCAGTTATAACTTCAAAAAAAGGTCGGAGGCATTGATCGGAATGTGTTGCTCGGGAGGCGGTCATTCCCGGTTGGTGCCTTCGAGTTTTTCTGTGCGGATGCCTCCCCAGTTGCTTCAGCGTCAAAGACTTTGGATCATGGGAGAAGAATTGCGGAGGCAATGACAGTGGTCCAGAGACCGTTCTTATCACCTTCAGAGGATTGTGTGAGGTTGTAGGTCTTGACAATTTTACCGCTCATTTTGTACAATTTCTCCCGTTCATCCCACGCCGTATCAGGATCAAACTCGACGCCGAGCGTTGTGGCAAGCATGGTTGCAGCAAGGTCCTCGGCATATTCGCCCGCACGCTCATCAGTTTCGCCAAAAGGGTGGTGCTCGGAGAGATATCCGTATTGAGTGTTATCGGCAGGCATAGCAACCCCGATCGATGCCGCGATCAGACGGTTCGGCTCATTCGTCGCATTGCGGGCCATCACCGCGAATGTAATCTGTCCTGGCTGGAGCTGCTTTAACCCTTCTTCCGTTGGAATTCGTTTGCATCCCGGTGGATAGATGCTCGAAACTGTCACGAGGTTGCATTTCTCAATCTTTGCGTCCCGCAAGGCAAGCTCAAACGATTGAAGGTAATCCTTATGCCTCCCGACGCCTTTGGTAAAAAAAATCTTGGATGGAACGTACACGGTGTTTTCTCCTTCGCAATGCGGTTAGTACGATAAAAACTTTTGAATCATTTGGAATACTCCCTCTGAAGACGCCGTTCGACTTCGCGCCGGGTAATGGCTTCGCGCTTATCGTAGGACTTTTTCCCCCGGGCGATGCCGAGTTCAACCTTGACGATGTTCTTCTTAAAATAGATGCGCAATGGAATAAGTGCGAGCCCCTTTTCTGCGGTTCGACCGACCAATTTGCGGATCTCTTTCCTGTGGAGGAGAAGCTTGCGGTCGCGCTTCGGGTCATGATTGTTGATATTCCCTTTTTCAAACGGACTGATATGCATTCCGATCAGCCAGACCTCGCCGTTTCGTATCATGGCGTAGCCGTCCTGCAGGTTTGCCCCGCCCTGCCGGAGGGACTTAACCTCAGTGCCTTTCAACGCGATGCCCGCCTCAAGGCTGTCGATGATGAAATAATCGTGAAGCGCTTTTCGATTGGTGATAATAACACGTTCATTGGGATCATCGGAGGCCATCATAGATCATGATATCGTGGGGATAATGATAAGGAATTCGTTTAAGAAATGCAATAAAATCTGCGGAAGAAATCCACACAGCCATGCCTCCTCTTGTGAGTCGTAACGTATCACCCTCCCGGGGGGCGAAGCAGGCTGAACGCTCACCATGACGGATGGGCAGAGAGCAGCGTGGTATATCGTTGACTTTTCAACGGTTATTTCATATATTTTTCAGACAGAAATTTTTGAAAATCGCGAATTTTCCACAATCAGGGTATCCAAACCCTTTTTTCATTTATGGTCTATGCCCCAAAGACAGGTTGATATTGCAATTATAGGTGGCGGACCCGGCGGCTATGTCGCAGCAATTCGGGCGGCCCAGCTTGGCTTTTCCACCGCAGTGATCGAACGTGATAAGCTCGGCGGCGTGTGTCTTAATTGGGGCTGTATCCCGACGAAGGCGCTGCTCCGTAACGCTGAGATTTATAATCACTTCAGCCACGCGGAGGAATGGGGAATATCATACAAAGATCTTGCGTTCGATTTTTCCAAAATTATAAAACGCAGCAGGGATGTTGCCCTTCGCAATTCGAAGGGTGTCGAGTATCTCTTCAAGAAAAATAAAGTTGAGCATATTTCCGGTTTCGGAAAGATTCTTGACAGAGGAAGAATTGAAGTCTCCCGCGAAGGTCAGCCTGCCGAGATCATATCGGCGAAATATATCATCGTTGCCACCGGCGCACGCCCGCGATCATTTCCCAACATAACTATTGATCGCACCAAGGTGATCACGAGTACCGAGGCAATGTCGCTGCCTGCATTCCCCCGCTCAATGATCATCATTGGTGCAGGAGCTATCGGGGTGGAATTTGCGTATTTCTACAACGCATTTGGGGCGAAGATCACACTTCTCGAAATGATGCCGAATATTCTGCCAGTCGAAGATAAGGAAATATCCAGATTGCTCGAGAGCAACTTCAAGAAATCAGGGATCGATGTTCGCACGGGAACAAGGGTCGAAGGGGTGAGCGCCGGGCAGGAGGTCTTGGTTGATATTTCATCTAAGGAAGGCGTCAAACAACTACGCGCGGATATTGCCCTCGTCGCAATTGGGGTTCAGGGAAATGTGGAGAATATGGGATTAGAAACGCTGGGCGTTAGGATCGAGAAGAGCTGGATCCAGGTTGATGATTTTGGCCACACGAATATTGAGGGAATTTACGCGATCGGGGATGTCGCAGGTCCACCGTGGCTTGCTCACGTCGCTTCAAGGGAAGGAATCGTATGCGTCGAATCGATCGCCGGCAAAAATCCGCAGCCGATCGATTATGAGAATGTGCCCGGTTGCACGTATTGCCAACCGCAGGTCGCAAGCCTGGGTTTGTCCGAAGAACAGGCGATTGCGCAGGGACACGAGTTAAAGATCGGACGATTTCCTTTTACTGCAAGTGGTAAAGCAAGGGCTATTGGCGAAACGGATGGTTTGGTGAAATTGATCTTTGATGCAAAATATGGCGAACTGCTTGGCGCTCACATTCTTGGCCCGGAAGCGACTGAGATGATAGCTGAGCTTGGCGTGGCGAAATCGCTTGAAGCCACTGCAGCGGGGATATTCAACGCCATCCACGCTCACCCAACCCTCTCCGAGGCGATCATGGAAGCCGCGGAGAACGCCTATGGGCATGCGATTCATATTTGAGATTCACGTTCTTTACATATTAAGTGAGTACCGGGAACCGTCATATACACGTATTTGATCTGGGGCTCAGCGACTATTATGCAACATGGGAGTTGCAGAAGAGGATAGCTCAGCTCAGGCGGGAAAATATCATCCCGGACGTTCTTCTTCTCAACCAACATAATCATGTCTATACGCTTGGCAGGAACAGCGATGAAAACCATCTCCTGGCGGATGCGGGTGAATTGGCGGCCCGAGGCGTCGCCGTCTTTCCGGTCGATCGGGGAGGTGGCATCACATATCACGGACCGGGTCAACTTGTGGGCTACCCCATCCTGAACCTGGAGGGTTATTATACTGATGTCCACAGATACTTACGCGACCTCGAGGAAACCCTGATTATCACCCTCGCGGAGTTTGGAATCTCAGCGGCGCGGGAAGATGGTTATACGGGAGTTTGGGTCGGGCGGGATAAGATTGCTGCGATCGGCATCAAAGTGAGCCAGTGGATTACCACGCACGGGTTTGCGCTCAATGTCAATCCAGACCTTTCCTATTTCAATCGGATTATCCCTTGCGGCATTTTTCATCGCGGAGTCACGACGATGAGCCATGTAATCGGTCGGGAAATTCCGGTTTCCGAAGTTTTAACTGTCTTCGTCACGAAGTTCTGCGATGTGTTTGATGTGAAATCGTGTTTCGAACCATATTCAGTTCATGAGTTTATTGAATTAGTTACCCAAGAGTGACAAGAATGCCTTCGGAAAAGAAACCAATGACCATGTCTGAGAAAACCGGTCCAGCTGGAAAGGTCCGTCCATTTTCTTCAAGATCGGGTATTTCAACCCCGGACGCGACGCTATCCCCAGATCTGCTGATCGACGCATACCGCCTGATGTTTACCGCACGGAAGACTGACGACAAGATGCTGCTTCTCCTCCGTCAGGGGAAAATCTTTTTCCATATCGGGGGCTCGGGACACGAGGCAGCCCAGCTGGGTATGGCACTCGCAATGAAGAGGGGAGAAGATTGGGCTTATCCCTACTATCGTGATTTGGCCTTTTCGCTTGGCTTTGGATATACAATCGAGGAAGTTTTCCTTGAAGCTTTGCACAGGTCCGGCGGCCCAAGCAGCCACGGGTTTGCAATGCCCTTCCACTGGGGTCATAAGAAAATGCGCATTGTGTCGCAGTCCAGCCCGACAGGAACTCAGTTTCTCCAGGCGGTTGGGACTGCAATGGGGTCCAGGATAAATGGCACTCATGATGTGGTATATGTTTCCTCCGGCGAAGGGACTACAAGTCAGGGTGAATTTCATGAAGCTCTGAACTGGGCAGCCCGGGAGAAATTGCCGGTCATCTTTCTCATCCAGGATAATAAGTACGCCATCTCCGTTACCGTCCATGAACAAATGGCGGCGAAATCGGCCTATTATCTGGCAAGCGGATACGAGGGATTACAGCGTTACGAAATCGATGGGTGCAATTTTCTGGAATGTTATCGAACAGCGGTCGAAGCAGTGGGTCGGGCCAGACGTTCGGAAGGTCCGAGCCTGATTCTTGCTCATACCGTTCGACTTCTTGCACATTCCTCTTCGGATGATCAGCGGAAGTACCGTTCAGAGGAGGATTTGCTGAACGACCGTCGGAACGACCCTCTCCCGAATCTCGAAAAGCACTTGCTCGAGAATCACCTGATTACCACAGAAGAGATTCACCGGTTGCAGGATGAAGTGCTCCACGGGATCGAACAGGCAGTGGAGGATGCGGAGCGGGAGCCGCAACAGGATCCGGCAAATTTACTCCGGCACGTGTATTCCTCAGAATCGATTGTTACGAAAATCGATTTTCGTGAAGCCCAGGGTGATGGCCCAAGAATCGTCATGGTGGACGCGATTAACCATGCCCTTGATGAAGAGTTGGAGAGAAACCCAAAGATGATCGTCTACGGCGAAGACGTGGCAGGCGATAAGGGTGGGGTTTTCACTGCCACAAAAGGCCTCACGAAAAAGTACGGGCGGGATCGGGTGTTCAATTCTCCCCTGGCCGAGGCGAGCATAGTAGGAACGGCATTCGGGCTGGCGGTGAGAGGATTTATGCCCTGCATTGAGATACAGTTTGGAGATTATATCTGGCCGGCGTTCATGCAACTTCGTGATGAAGTATCAATGCTCCGGTTCCGTTCCGATAATCAGTGGTCGTGCCCAATGGTTGTGCGGGTTGCGGTTGGCGGCTACATTCATGGCGGATTGTACCACAGCCAAAGCATTGATGGATTTTTCACTCACATTCCGGGACTGCGTGTCGTGTTTCCGTCCAATGCAGCTGATGCGAAAGGTCTTCTGAAAACGGCCCTCCGGTCCGATGACCCGGTGATTTTCTGTGAGCATAAGGGATTGTACAGAGCATCCTTTGCAGCCACGCCAGAACCGGACCGCGATTATTTGACCCCTTTCGGGCTTGCCAAAACTCTCAGAGAAGGATCTGACATTTCAGTCATCACGTGGGGAATGATGGCCCAACGATCACTCGATGCGGCGAAGGTGATGGAGGAGAATGATGTCAGCGTCGAAGTGATAGATCTAAGAACTCTCAATCCTCTCGATGAGGAATCCATTTTGAGAAGTGTCGTGAAGACAGGGAAAGTGTTGATTGTTCATGAAGATACCCTGACCGGCGGCTTTGGCGCTGAAGTAGCTGCACTCGTAGCGGAGAAGGCGTTCAACGCCCTCGACGCTCCCCTGAGAAGAGTTGCAGCGAAGGACTGCCCTGTTCCCTACGGGCCGACGCTCGAGAACGCAATGCTGCCGCAAACGGCGGATATCCTTGCGGCTCTCCGGGATCTTGCTGCTTTCTAGGGTGCGGCATGCTTGACAGTAAAGAGGACCTGACCGCCGGACACAATAGCCCCGCCTCCACCGGACAACTCCTGAGGATGTACTATTACATGGTACTCATGAGGGAATTTGAGGAATCAATCAATCGCCTTTATCAGCAGGGAAAGATCGTGGGGGGTGCCTACTCAGGCCGTGGGAACGAAGCGACGGCCGTTGGAACCGCTTTTGCCCTCCGTCAGTCTGATTACCTGTTTCCGTTGCACCGGGACCTCGGCGCACATTTCGTAAAGGGACAATCGGTTCGTGCCCTTATGCTCCAACAACTTGGAAGGAGCGCTGGACCGACGCATGGGAGGGATGGTACGGGGCACTACTCGGATCCGCGATTGAGGATTTTCGGGAACATCAGCCATCTCGGGGCCATGATTCCTGTCGCATGCGGTGTTGCCCTCGCGTCGCAGCTGAAGAAGGCCGACGATGTCGCATTGACATATATCGGCGATGGCGGAGCAAGTGTCGGAGAGGTGCATGAAGGGCTGGTGATGGCATCGGCGATGCGGCTTCCATTCATTCTCATCATCGAGAACAACCAGTTTGCGTACTCGACACCAGTGCAGAAACAGTTTGCCGGTCACAAATTATCTGATCGGGCTATCGGATACGGAATTCCGGGGGTGACTATTGACGGCACCAATGTCCTCGAGGTTTACAAAGTCACCTCTCAGGCAGTTCATCGTGCGAGAAATGGAGAAGGTCCGACAATTATCGAATCGGTCACGATGAGGTTGTCGGGTCACGCGGCGCATGACACTTCGTGGTATGTTGATAAATCTACGCTCAGGGAATGGGAAAAGAAAGATCCGATCCGACAGTTTGAGCAATTCCTGTTCGGAAAGAACCTTCTTGACGAATCCGCAAAAAACGCAGTCCACGAAGAAATCAGAGGAACTATACAGATGGAAGTGGAATTTGCCCTTTCACAGCCCTACCCATCTGGTCAGGATTCTGATTCGGGAATCTATGCCGGATAAATGACACGATCGATAACATATCTTGAGGCAATCAGCGAAGGACTGCGTGAGGAAATGCGGAGAGACCAGACCGTTTTTCTTCTGGGTGAGGATATAGGACTCTATGGCGGTGCCTTTAAGGTGACCAAAGGGTTCATGGAGGAATTTGGAGAATCGCGGGTCATTGACACAGTATTGGCAGAAGCCGCAATCATTGGTGCAGCCACGGGTGCAGCCATTGCAGGTCTTCGGCCTGTAGCCGAGATGCAGTTCTCAGATTTTGTGTCCAATGGCTTCAACCAGATTGTTAACGTTGCAGCCAAATATTATTATAGAAATTTCATTCCCGTCCCGGTCGTGATCAGATTACCCTCGGGCGGCGGAATACGCGGCGGCCCGTTTCATTCGGCAAATCCGGAGGCCTGGTTCTTTAATGTCCCGGGGCTGAAGATCGTTGCGCCATCTACGCCGTCGGATGCGAAGGGGTTGATTATTGCAGCGATCAGGGATCCCAATCCGGTATTGTTCTTTGAGAACAAATATTTGTATCGGCATATTAAGGGTGAGGTGCCCGAGGGAGAGTTCATTGTTCCCATAGGCAAGGCGGACATTAAGCGCCCTGGCGATGATGTGACGGTTGTTTCCTATCATGCCGGCGTCCACTGGACCCTGGAGGCTGCATCACTCCTGGCACCGGACGGGATTGAGGTAGAGGTCATCGACCTCAGAACATTACTTCCTCTCGATGTGGAGACAATTCTCTCCTCAGTGAGGAAAACAGGGAGGATCCTGATTGTTCATGAGGCGTCGCTGACAGGAGGTATCGGTGGCGAGATTGCGGCAATTGTGGCCGAACGAGCGTTTGCATCCCTCGATGCGCCCGTTCGCCGGCTCGCCTCACCGGATACCCCGGTACCGTTTGCTCCCTCACTCGAGGATTTTAATCTGCCCAATGCGGAAAAGGTGCGGCAGGCGATTTTAGAATTAATCTCGTACTGAGTATATTGTAGAGAACGGGACTGCGGGATGGTAAAAAGGTTCGATAAGGACAATCGGTCGGATGGATTGATCGTTCCGTTTCTTCTATGAAGATCTTTGTTATACGCGCTCGTTGAAGTTTCCCATGGTAAGGTCAACGAGAACATCATGGTCAACATATAGAGAATATTAAGAAAGAGTAAAAGTATGGCGAAAGTCGATGTGGTAATGCCCCAGCTTGGTGAAAGCCTGACGGAAGGAACCATTGTAAAATGGCACAAGAAGCCGGGAGATAAGATCAGGAAAGACGAGACATTACTTGAGATAAGTACTGATAAAGTCGATTCGGAAATCCCATCCCCCGTCAGCGGTGTGGTCGCTAAGCTGCTTTTCGAAGAACAGAAAACCGTTGCTGTGAGAACAGTGATCGCGGTGATTGACACGGATGAAACTGCCGCGGTGTCTCCGCAACAGGAAATTCCCGCTTCTGCCGGTCCTGTCGAGCCCCCTGAAAAGCAGCCGATGGTTTCCTCACCACCCCCGGTGATTTCACCGACGCCCCCGCGGCCCTCAGCAGGGCGCTTCTATTCACCCCTCGTTTTGAACATTGCGAGCCAGGAAGGCATTTCCATGAGTGAACTGGAATTGGTTCCGGGAACCGGTGAGGGTGGGAGGGTATCAAAGAAAGATATCCTTTCGTACGTCGAAGCGAAAAAGAAGGGGACCGTGCCGACGCCCCCGAAAACCGTGGCTGCTGCATCCATGAGCACAATGGCTCCCATGACGCCCAGAGTCGAAACGGGGCTTAAACATGTGGATAGCGAAGACCTTCTCAAAAAGTATCCACCGCAGCAGTACGAGATCTTGCAGATGAGTAATATTCTCATGAAAATGTCTGAGCACATGGTGCGGAGCGTGCAGACATCCCCCCATGTACAGGCGATCCATGAGTGCGACTTCACCAATATTGAAATCGTCCGTCGCAAAAATGCTGAGATGTTTGAGAAACGTGAAGGATTCAAGCTCACCTTCATGCCGTTCATTTGCGACGCTGTCGTTAAATCCCTGAAGGAATTTCCTCTTGTCAATTCATCCATTGACGGGGATAAGATTATACTTAAGAAGTTTATCCATCTGGGAATTGCAGTCGCGTCGGAAAATGGATTGATAGTCCCGGTCGTAAAGAATGCCGACGAAAAGAATTTCACAGGCCTTGCGCGCGCTGTAAATGATCTCGCCCTTCGGACCCGGTCCAAGCGTCTCACACCCGCGGAGATCGAGGGTGGCACCTTCACAATCACCAACTTTGGCGTGTTCGGAACCGTAATCGGGATTCCTATTATCAACCAGCCTCAGGTCGCGATTCTCGGAACGGGCGCCATCAAAAAGCGAACGGTTGTCATTAGCGACGCCATCGCCATTCGCTCGATCGGATATCTTACACTCTCCTTCGATCACCGGATTGTTGATGGTGCTCTTGGAGGATCGTTCGTCGACTCGATTGTGAGGAAACTTGAGAACTTTGACGTGAACCAGGTCATAGTGTGAAAGTTCTGGTTGCCCTGAAATTTCGCATGAGCCTTTAAGAGATGATTCTTTTATAGATCAGAAATCAGAAATTCAATTGTGCCAGATCTCACGACATTAGAATTCAGCGCAGCATGGATTTAGTCATTCAAAACATACCGACCACCGCCGACACGGAACCCGATCGGCACAATCGTCGCCCTGAGTGGCTCAAGGCACGGATTCCTTCAGGGGAAAACTACGCGCGGTTAAAAGGACTCATCGAGCAGCATAAGCTTCACACGGTCTGTGAGGAAGCGCGATGTCCGAACATGGGAGAGTGCTGGAACAGTGGCACCGCGACATTCATGATCCTCGGTGACGTATGTACCCGGAGCTGCGGATTCTGCGCCGTTAAGACTGGCCGACCGACAGAACTTGATGCAGGCGAACCGTCGAGGGTCGCCGACGCGGTGAAAAGAATGAATGTCAGGCACGCGGTGATCACTTCGGTCAACAGGGACGAACTGGTTGATGGGGGTGCACAAATCTTTGCCGAAACAATACACGAGATCCGCCGATTTTGCCCGAGCACGACTGTCGAGGTGCTCATCCCGGACTTTAAAGGGGACGAGCTTGCACTGAACATTGTCCTCGACGCGTTGCCGGATATTCTGAATCATAATACCGAAACTGTACCGAGGCTGTATCCGAAGGTTCGGCCCCAGGCACATTATGAACGGTCTCTTGAACTGCTCCAGCGCGCCAAGCGCCGTGGCTTCCGCACCAAGTCAGGCTTAATGGTAGGCATCGGGGAACGGACAGATGAGGTGCTGGAGGTGTTGAAGGATTTGAAAGTCCATGGGTGTGACATTGTCACAATCGGCCAGTATCTCCAGCCTACAAAAGATCATGTGCCGGTTGACAGATTTGTCCATCCCGATGAATTCGCCATGCTGAAAAGATTTGGTAAAGAGTTGGGGTTCTCTCACGTCGAGTCAGGCCCATTAGTACGAAGCTCCTACCATGCTGAGAAGCAGTTGTAAATCCTCTGAGAGGAAGATTCATTTCGGCAAGTTTTCGCCGGAAGGCGGGTATCTGACAAAATCCTCTTGCCTCTCTGGAAAAATTTCGTTAAATTGATACGCTTTGCTGTAAAACCATTCGTTTTAATTACAACAAGCATTTTTTGCGATTTCCAGCGATTTGAGGGGGTATCTCCTCTCGTTCGGTGTGATCAGGTACTGCTCTAATCAAAGTTCATTTTGTCATTCTTGAGGATTTCTTGTGGCACTAACGCAGAAATTGACGTATTCATTTAAGCAAAGCGAGGTACAACAGAAGTGGTATCTCGTCGACGCGAATGGAAAAACACTCGGACGCCTCGCGAGTCGGGTCGCCCATATTCTCCGTGGGAAGCATAAACCGATCTTCACCCCCAATGTTGACACGGGCGATTTTGTCGTTGTCATCAATGCAGATAAAGTGAAAGTCGAAGGTAAGCGGACTGAGCTCAAAACATATTTCCATTTCACCGGGTATCCGGGGGGAGCTACGGTTGAAAAATACAAAGAGCTCATGAGGACAAAACCTGAGATGGTTTTGACGCATGCAGTCAGAGGGATGATCCCCCACAACCGCCTCGGCGCGCGGATCGCAAAGAAACTCAAAGTCTATCGTGGCCCGGAACATCCGCACAAAGCGCAGCGGCCTGAACCACTCGCACTTTGAATCCGGGAGCTACGAACAACGATCTGCTAGACATCAGGTATCAGGATTCTGGGCAATTGGTCGTTTACAAGTTTTGAAAAGATTTGAAATTCGAATTGGTCGTGTATAAGGACTCTCAATAGTATTTTTCGAGAAGGAACTCAATGATTACTCACGGGCATCAAATATTCACCATCGGTCGACGGAAGACTGCTGTCGCGCGGGTTATTCTGCGTAACGGATCGGGAAACATCAAGATCAATAATCTTGGGCTCGACCAGTACTTCCCGCAAGAAACGTTACGCAATGAGGTAAAAGCCCCGTTCGCATCGACGGAGACCATGGGGAAATATGATGTGATTGCCACGGTTGATGGAGGAGGCTCTACCGGTCAGGCTGGAGCAATCAAATTGGGGATAGCACGGGCACTCGTTGAGGTCGACGGTGAACTGAAACCGAAGCTTCGCACGCACGATCTTCTGACGCGGGATCCGCGCATGGTCGAACGCAAGAAATACGGCCAGAAGAAAGCCCGGAAGCGATTCCAGTTCTCGAAGCGGTAAGAATTTGTTGTACCTGATTTTTGTGTAAAACGGTTGACCCTTGCTGGCGGGTTCTTCGGAGTATCACAGACGAGTTCCTGCAGAAAGGGAAGACATAATCAATCATACTCTCTGATTTTGCCGGCAGTGTCCTGCATTGTGCACAGCACGACCGCGGGATTCCGGCAGAAGATGACGGGAGTAGGAGAATAACTAACATACAAGGAGTACGCCGTCAATGCCACGTGTTGAATTAGCCGATCTCATCGACGCTGGTGCCCACTTTGGGCATCTCACCCGCCGCTGGAACCCCAAAATGAAGCCGTTTATCTTTATGGAGAGAAACGGCATCCATATTATCGATCTCAAGAAGACCCAGGAATTGCTTGAAGCCGCATGTAATGCGCTTTCGAATATCGTCTCGGAAGGGAAACGCATTTTATTTGTCGGTACGAAAAAGCAGGCCGGACAGGTCATTGAGGAGGAAGCAAAACGATGCGGCCAATTTTACGTTTCGGAACGTTGGCTGGGCGGCATGCTCACCAACTTCACTACTATTCGTAAGAGTGTTAAGCGTCTCACGAATATTGAGAAGATGGAAACTGACGGGACATATGATAAGATCACCAAAAAGGAAGCTCTCGTCCTTGATCGTGAGAAAGAGAAGTTGCAGAAAGTCCTTTCCGGCGTTGTGGAAATGACCCGGCTGCCAGGTGCACTTTTTGTCGTGGATATCAAGAAAGAAGAAATTTCAGTGAATGAAGCGAAGCGGCTGGGTATTCCGGTGTTCGCTATTGTCGACTCGAACTGCGACCCCTCGGTTGTCGATTTTCCGATTCCGGCAAATGACGACGCAATCAAATCGATCCAGACAATTACGAAAATCATCGCCGATGCGGTTCTTGAAGGATCGCAGCGTTCATCTGCGATATACGAAGGCGCGGAACCGCCGGCAGAGAAACAAGCATAACCCGGTGATTGAAACAGAATACCACAACACTCTATGGAAACGATTATGGAAATTACGTCTGAACAGGTAAAAATATTGCGTGAGAAAACCGGCGCAGGCATGATGGATTGTAAAAAGGCTCTCACCGAAACAGGTGGAAATCTGGAGAAAGCGGTAGACTACCTGCGTAAGAAAGGCGCTGCGACTGCTGAAAAACGCGCGGACCGCGCGACGAACCAAGGGGTTGTCGAAGCATACATCCACGCCGGAGGCCGTATCGGCGCAATGGTGGAACTAAATTGCGAGACCGATTTCGTTGCCAAAACTGACGACTTCAAAACAGTTGCGCGCGACATCGCCATGCAAATCGCCGCCATGAATCCCCTCTACATTTCACGCGAAGATGTTCCGAAGGATGTACAGGAGCATGAGCTCGATATCTATCGCACTCAGGCCCGGAATGAAAAGAAGCCCGAGCAGATCATTGAAAAAATTGCAGGAGGAAGACTTGACAAATACTTTCAGGATGTCTGCCTCCTCGAACAATCCTTTATCAAGGACTCGGGTCGGACTATCAAAGATCTCATTCTCGACCTCACGGCGAAAACGGGTGAGAAAGTTACCATTCGGCGTTTTAAGAGATTTCATCTTGGCGAGAGTGGTGCGTGAGCCGCTGAACAGCCTCACGCGATAAACCGGCCTATAAAACAAACTGCGTGATTTTTATGAGCACCAGGTATAAACGAATCCTGCTTAAGGTGAGCGGTGAATCACTCATGGGCGATAAATCCTATGGCATTGACCCGCACGTGCTCGATCGATTCTCGGAAGAGATTTTCCGCGTTCACAAAGCGGGCGTTGATGTAGGCATTGTAATCGGCGGAGGGAATATTTATCGTGGCGTGGAAAACTCATCCGATGGGGTCGATAAGGTCACCGGGGACCAGATGGGAATGCTGGCCACCATCATTAATGGCCTTGCCCTGCAAAGCGCACTCGAGCATCACAGGGTATTTACCCGCCTCCTTAGTCCTATCAAAATGGAAGAGATCGCCGAGCCGTTTATCCGCCGGCGTGCAATCCGTCATCTCGAAAAAGGGAGGGTGGTCATTTTCGGTGCTGGGACCGGGAATCCATATTTTACCACGGATACTGCCGCGGCTCTGAGGGCGGTCGAAATAAATGCCGATGTCATCATCAAGGGAACCCGCGTGGATGGTGTCTACGATTCAGATCCCGAGAAGAACCCCCGTGCGAAAAAGTACAACACGATAACATACCACGAAGTTCTGGAAAAGGATCTTGGAGTGATGGATCTGACCGCAATTACCCTTTGCAAAGAGAAC
>JAWOMQ010000055.1:0-12029 GCA_033852415.1 Bacteroidota bacterium | reverse complement strand
GGCGCGCAATTTTCACTGCAATCGTGATGTCCAGCGGCCCCTCCTCAAGCTTTGAGCGCAGGCTTTCACCGTCAATGAATTCCATGACGAGGAATTCCTCATCACCAAACTCCTGGATATCTATGATTGAGCAGATATTTGGATGGCTCAGCGCTGCCGCCGCCCGGGCTTCCTGAAGAAAAAGTACTTTGTTCTCCTCAGAGGTCGAGAGGTGGTGGGACAAAAATTTGAGCGCGACGGTCCGGCCAAGTTTCACGTCGTGGGCTTTGTACACAACACCCATGCCGCCTTCACCTAATTTCTCAAGGATCTTATAATGACTAATCGTTTGTCCGATCATCATGATTTACCAATTGATCCATCTCTCTATTGGCTTATCTGCTGACGCGATGCGCAGGGTTCTTTGACACAGATCCGTTCTGCAATGGAACCCCTATCTTTCATTTGCTGCCAATTTTGCCTTCACTTCATCGAGCCAGTTTGTGACTACCTCCAGTCTCGAGAGGGTCATTCGTTGTGATTGACCGACAGCCACAAGAAATCGTCTTCCATCCGATGAAATATCCTGGAGGAGAGCCGATGCGGGAATGTCGCAGACCTTTCTGGGGACAGAAAAATCGAACGTGGACGTCGTAAGAACGTTAACAACCATTAATGCCGAGTTGCTGACATAAAATAATTCTTTTCCATCGGGAGACCATAGCGGAGTCGCGCCTCCTCCATTAGAGATCTGCCACTTCCCCTCATGCTTCGGGAATGAAGTGACATAGATTTCGTTATTGCCATTCTCATCAGATCTGTATGCAATCCATCGGCCGTCGCGGGAGAACTGACCGCCGCTCTCATTCGCCGGTGTTTGGATAAAAGGGATCGGCTTTCTCTCCCCGTCCAGTGGGAGAATCCAGACATCGCCATTCTGGTTAAACGACAAGAATTTCCCGTCTGGCGAGGAGTCGACGGGTCGTTGAGCACTCGTGTTCGTGGTTAACCTTTCATCAGCGCCGCTTCCATCCCAGGGCTTACGGAAAAGGTTCGGCGAACCCCCTTTTTCAGCAGTATAAAAAACGTACTTACCATCCGGAGACCAGACCGGAGCATCATTATTCCCTCCGCCAAACGTCAAGCGCGACAGAGTTCCACGCGGGATATTATAGATCCAGATGTCATTATTCGCTGCATTGATCCCTGTCGCAATCTTTTGCCCGTCAGGAGAAAAATGTTGAACTTGATACGGCCGCAGCGTATCAAGCAAGGCGCTCATTTTCCCATTTCTATCCATCCACGCAAGGGAGAATGAGCTCCCCAATCGGGACCCAGATGGAGCAAAGACCAACGTCCCGTCTGAGAAGAAATCTATGTAGGCCTGACCCGATCCGGGGAACATCCAGCCCCCTTCTTCGACGGGAACCGCCGAACCTTTTACCTCCAGACGTTCCGGGTCGAAGGGTACAGCGAAAATTGTATTACCCCGGACATAGATTAGATATCCGTTCGGGATGTACCGACCAAACGTACCACCGCGGATAAGAACCTTTCTCTCTTTTGTGTCAAGCCGTTCAGCAGCAATGATTGCATCATCAAATGACGTGATATTATTCTGCTTAATAGTGAAGATCAGGGTCTTACCGTCCGACAGGAGTTGCGGATAGCGATGGCTGATTTCACCCGAAGCAGTGTCAAGAGTGGTGACAGGAACAGGTTTTCCACCCGAAGCAGAAACCCGGAAGATCCCGTCGCTCACAAGACCATAGAGCACGCTATTATCCGATGCACAAAATATACCACGCGTCGCCTCCTGGAGGGGGCATATAATTTCAGGGGCTCCACCAAGGGTCGAAATCTTGGTCAGCTTCTGATTGGCTGAAGAGAAAACAATCCATTCTCCATTTTGGAAAAACGCCAGCTCGGTAGCATTCTCTGTTCCGGAAATCGGCTCGCACGTTAATTGACTCATTTTATGGAGAAAGATCTGGCTTCCGTTCTCCATCTGTGCCGTGTACGCAAGGTATCTTCCGTCTAATGAAACCGTCAGCGCACTTGTGCCGCTCGCACCCCAGAGCGGCGCATTGTCCGGGAGATTCATGGAAAATCGCATCGATGTACGGATCGCAGCAGGTTCCTTCCGCAGGGGGCTCAGGATGAGAATGATGATGACAATCGCCAGGATTCCGGAGAGTATATAGCCAAAGCTTTTCGACCATCCCCTTCCGGAAGATGCAACCTGCCGCAGAGATTGTTGCATACTGGCGGGGGCGCGGGCTGCTGTCACCCGGCTCGCCCGAAGGCGACTTGATTCACGCTTGAACCGTCTGAGCTCTTTCGCAACATCTTTCGCAGAGTTGAACCGCTCGTCGGGCTCTTTTTGCAGGCATTCCAACACGATTCTGTCAAGTTCCGGATCAATCTCCGGTTTCACCGCACTCATGGGTACCGGGTCGACATTTACGATCTCATAGAGCAGTGCTGTCTCATGGACGCCTTTGAATGGAAGTTCACCGGTAAACAATTCGTAGAGAAGCGCTCCAAGGGAGAAGATATCCGATCTGTGATCCGCATCCTGCCCCTGCACCTGTTCCGGACTCATATACCCCGCCGTTCCGACCGTGCTTCCTTCCTTTGTCAACCGGCTTGCCCTCGATGCGCGAAGTTTCGCCAGTCCGAAATCCATGATCTGTACCATGCCATCCTTCCTGATCATGATGTTTTCCGGCTTTATATCACGATGGACAATTCCTTTCTCGTGCGCGACAGCAAGTCCCTCGGCAATCTGAACCCCGATATCAATCGCCTTTGCGAGATTTACAGTGCCGCGTTTATCATGCAGCGTCTGGCCATCGACAAATTCCATTGCGATGAACGTCTTGCCATCTTGCTCTTCGATGCCATAAATTGTGCAGATGTTGGGATGGTTCAATGCAGCTGCAGCCTGGGCTTCAAGTAAAAACCGGGCTTTGTCCGATTCACTTGCACTGACTTGGTCGGGAAGAAATTTCAACGCGACGATGCGTTTGAGTATAGTGTCCTCGGCTTTGTATACGACACCCATGCCGCCTTCTCCAAGCTTTTCAAGAATCTTATAGTGCGATATGGTTCGACCGATCATAAAATTAATTGATGCATTTTATCATTTGTTCATTGACGATTGTCAAAACGGTCCTTCAATCATCAATGATCCAATCCCTCAATCGTCAATTCTTCAATCCCTCAATCCTTCAATCGTCAATTCTTCAATCCTATCACGCCGCCCCTCTCAGTTTTGCCACACGGGCTTTTGCGTCGAGAAGTTCAGGTGATTTAAAATCTGCATCTTTCCAGGTATCGAGAAACCTTTCATATTCGGCGACGGCCCTTGCCTTCTCTCCCATTTGCTCGTAGGCCACACCAAGCCAGTAATGCACCTTCACTGATGCCGTTGGCAACATCGTCGATGTGGGCAGGAACTGAAGCGTGATCCATGGGTACGAGATCGGCACCCAATTCGACAGCCGCTGAAATTCGCTGATTGCTTCGCGCACATGACCGGTTTTGAGCAGGCTTACCCCGTAAAGTAATTGCGGGGACCGGTTCGGCGGCAAATGTTGAAATGCCTTTGCAAATTGCGCGACGGCGAGGTCAAATTTTCCCTGTTCATATTCCATAAGCGCAGCCGAATAATCACCGGTGCAGGTATTAAACACGCCGGTTTGAGCAACGTCTCTCTGAAGATCAGATGCCGTTTTCACGGCCGTTGCGATGTCACCATTGGCTGCGAGCGCCCATATCAGGAAATCACGTCCGCGAACGATGTCGTCCGGGCGGTGCGCCAGGAGCTGCGCGAGATCCTGAGCGTAACCCAGCATCGCGGCGCGATCTCCGATTTCGCGGGATACGACAATCAGGATATTATAGATACCCCCAAAGTTTGATTCGGTTCTTTGAGACTTGAGCACCGCAATTCTGTCTTTCAGTTGTCCATAGACACTTTGTATCTGACCACGGTGAGCCAAGATAAGCAACGGGCCAAGCTCGCCAAAGAGTTTTTGAATTGGATCCGGTGTTGAAGCGTACTGTTGATAATATTTATCTGCAGACGCGTAATCCCCTCGAATCAGTGCAATATGACCGAGTGTGACTGAAGAATTGAAATCGGAGCGAAACGAAATGGCTTTTTGGAACCATTGAACCGCCGTGTCGAGATCCCCAAACACAACGTAAAGTTCACCCTTGCTGTCATACGGATTTGGTTCACCGGGAGCAAGTTCCAGATACCTGTCGATTGTTGCGAAAGCCTTCTCTCGCTGGTTAAATCCGGCATAACCGTATGCAAGAAGATTCCATGCGTTCTTGTCAAGCGAATCATTCTTCAACCCACGCTGGACTGCCTGGAAGGCTTCATCTCCTTTTCCCGCGCTTCCGTAGGATTGCGCCAACCCCAGATATGCCGCCTGCTCATGGGGATATTTGTCGACAATAGTCTCATAGATACCGGAGGCTTTGAGAGGGTTATTTTCTATTGTTCCGGTGTAAGCTGCCTCGATCGTCAACCGTTCCCGTTCCGTAACTCTGTCCCGCAACTGCCACGCCTTCTCCAGCGCTGCCCTGCTTTCCCTGATATCTGACTCCACATTCAGGGTCGCCAACCCGAAATACGCCATCGCAAAATTGCTGTCGAGCTCAATTGCTCTCCGAAATGCCGCTTTCGCCTCGGGGCCGAAAAATTTCTTGTTGAGCTCAACACCTTCGGTGTACGACCTGTATGCCTCGGGCGATGATGCAGTTACTTCTGAGACAGATTTCACCGGCGCCGAGGCCGCAACCATGACATTCAAGTCATTGCGTACCAGCAGAGCGAGAGTATCGACAAGGGAAAAAATTTGTTTCGCCGAGAATCCTGTCACACGCTGGGAATTTACGATTCTCCCTGTTTTAACATCGATAAGCCGTGTCGTGATCGCAAGCTGCGGTTCAGTTTGAAGAATGCTCCCCAGCAACATTGTTGTTACCCCCGCACGCTGAGCAATCTCGCTTGCCATGCCCGGTGAGATTGCTTTTGAGTCGGTCTTGAGCTCCTTTTGAATGTCGAACAGGCGTTCTCTGCTGATTACTTCTAGCCCTTTTGTTTGTGAAAGCGACGTGATGAGAAGATCCGCAAGCATGTCTCCCGTATGATCCTTGTCTTCAGGATCGGGAATGTTCTGAAAGTACATTACCGCAAGAGAGTTTTGCTCCGAGGCGACAGTTTTCTGCGTCGAAATCTGGAAATTGAACGGATTGAAGACGATTGCCGCGATCGCAACGACAATGACAATTGCCGCCGGGATGAGATACCGCGGGAGCTTGCGCTTCGCTGTGCCAACCACAGGCGCGGGTTGTGCGATTGTTGTCGTTCTGATGTACCCTGTCTTTGCATATTCAAAGCTCTTACGTTCCCGGCGAAGGTCAGCCAACAGATCATCAGCGTGCTGATACCGTTCCTCCCGGTCCTTCGACAACGCCTTCATCACACACCTCTCGAGGTCGGGGGAAACCTTATCGTTATACCGTGCTATCGGCGTCGGGTCTTCATTCAGCAATGAATAAAGGAGAGCTGACCGATGTTCTCCACGAAAGGGTAACCTGCCCGTAAGAAGCTCATACAGAACAACCCCAAACGAGAAGATGTCCGAACGCAAATCAACCTCTTCTCCCTGTGCCTGCTCGGGGGACATATATGCTGCCGTGCCGAGCGTCGATCCTGCCTTGGTGAGTTTCGACGCTCCTTTTATTTTAGCAAGACCGAAGTCCATAATTTTCACCTGGCCCTTCGGTGTGATCATGATATTATCGGATTTTATGTCGCGATGAACTATTCCCTTTTCATGCGCGGCGACGAGTCCCTCGCACGCCTGGATCGAAATTTCAAGCACGCGCTTGAGGGACAGCCCATCAGCTTCTTGCTCAATAAGTTTCTTGAGGGTTTTCCCTTCGACATACTCCATCACGAGAAACAGTTGCTTATCCACTCCGGACCCTTGGTGTTCTCCGATCTCGTGAATGACGGCGACATTCTGATGTGCCAGCGCTGCGGCGGCCCGGGCTTCGTGGTAAAACCGCTCTTTCTCGGTTTCATCAGTTGTGAGATAATGCGGAAGAAATTTCAGGGCGACATCCCGATCAAGAGTTGTATCGTGGGCTTTATAGACGATACCCATGCCGCCTTCTCCAAGCTTTTCAAGAATCTTATAGTGCGATATGGTTTGACCGATCATAGGGATAATTGATTCATTTTATCATTTACTCATTGACGATTGAGCGCAAAATCAGTGAGAAAATCGCCAAACCTTCGATCATCGATGTTCCAAACCTCCAATCGTGAATCTTCAATCCTCCAATCGTCAATCTTCAATCCTTCAATCCTTCAATCCTTCAATCGTCAATGATTCAATCCTTCAATCGTCAATGATTCAATCCTTCAATCGTCAATGATTCAATCCTTCAATCGTCAATTCTTCAATCCCTCAATCGTCAATTCTTCAATCCCTCAATCGTCAATTCTTCAATCCCTCAATCATATATTGTTCATTGTTTCCCCAGTTGCGAAATCCAATTGAGGTTAACAACCATAGGCTTTGAACTGTACTCAAAACCCGAGGTGTTTACGAGAATATTCTTGCCGTCGGAGGATACGTCATATCTGTTCGGTGCGCTGTAGATGTCAACATTTGCTTCAAACAAAGGTGAAGGAATCCCAATTTCGACAGAAGATCCTGATGCCTGAATATCCACGGCCATCAATTTCCGCTCGGCGGAGAGATAGAAGATTTCCTTTCCATCACGCCTCCATTCGGGTGCCGCACCACCATTTGTCGAAATTTGCCATTTCCCTCCTGAAAGCGGAAAGTGCTGGATGTAAACCTCATATTTTCCTGATTCATCACATGCATAAGCCACCCATTGGCCATCTGGGGAAAATCTCGCATCCGTCTCAAAAAATTTTGAGTGAAGATACGGAAACGGCGTCCTGTCTCCGCTAAGGGGGAGTATCCAGAGATCGCTCTTCGTCACGGGATCTTCCACCTGGTAGAGAAGATACTTCCCGTCACGCGACCAATCGAGCGGGGCTTTGTCCAGCGGTGACTTAAGTATCAGTTCGGGGCTTCCCGCACCGGTCGATGTTTTCATATAGAGATTCCTTACACCCTCAGGATTGCAATCGTAAATAATCCTACTCCCATCGGGGGACCAGGCAGGGTCGTCGTCAATTGCCGGCTCGAAAGTGAAACGAGTCTGGACATTCCTTGCGACATCGAAAATCCAGAGATCCTGGTTGTTCGTTTGCGGATCAACCCGCCTGAAGACAATACGGCGCTCGTCCGGTGAGAGATGAAAGTCGTAAACGGATCCGGTCACGACCGTTGCTTTCAATTGTTTTCCGGAACGATCGAACCAGATCAACTGGCGCCCACCGGCAACACCCTGCATCGTTACCAATGTTCCATTCTGCGAGGCTGAAAACGCCCCGAGGTTATAGTTCGCCATCGAGCCGACATCATCCAGTATTTGAATTCCATCACCCTGAACTTCCTTCTTGCCCGGATCAAAATGGTATGCCACGAGCGATTTCTCCCTCAAGGCAAGCAAATAACCCGGGGAAACATAAATTCCGTCCCCCTGCGATGAAAGGAGAAACCGGTCTTCTCCCCCATCAAGAGAGTGAATATATAACCCGCTTTTCGCGTCACGCCCCACGTTCCTGAAATAAACGAAATGCTCTCCATCGGGGAGAAAACATGGGAACCGATGGCTGATATCATGCTGGACGGTATCAAGAACTGTCACCGCAGTTGGCACACCTCCCGAGGCCGATACTTTCCAGATACCAGCATTGTAATCCGGAGAAAAGACAATGATCCCGTTTACACTCCAGCTTCCACCTCTCCCGTTAGGAGCTTCACAGATCGTTTGAGGCAGCCCACCCGCAATAGAGACCTTCATCAGTTTACCGGGGGCAAAGAATGCAATGGTACGGCTATCGGGTGACCAGAAGGGGAAAAAGGCTCCATCAGTTCCCTGCAGCGCACGAGGTGTCAACGACCCCAATGAACGGATCCACAGAAGACTCACTCCCGAGGAATCGTGCCCTACGTATGAGATCATCCTGCCATCCGGTGAAATAGCCGGAACCGGCGAATCAAATCCGCCCTTCTCGGGAGCAGTGATCGTGAAAACGATGGGAGATTCCATGCGATCGGGTTGCCGGAAATAGAGATATGCGAATACCCCCGCGGCAACCAAACACACAAATGAGACAGCCATCCAGGTAAATCGGGATTTCGGAGTACCCGGGGCATTGTTCTGCGTGTTGCCAATGTCTGTCACCACCGGCCCCGGTTGAGATGGTGCGTATGCAGTTCTTGCAGTTGTTACTCTGCTCACCCTTTGTCTGGTCGATTCGCGTTTGAACCGTCGAAGCTCCTTCGCAACCTCAGCCACTGATTGATATCGTTCCGCCGGCTCTTTAGCCAGACATTCAAGCACGATCGCATCAAGTGAAGGATCGATCCCGGGTTTCATTGCGGTCATCGGCACCGCGTCGACATTGACAATCTCATACAGGAGTGCAGTTTCATGAACCCCCTTGAACGGCAGTTCGCCGGTAAAAAGCTCGTAAAGAACGACGCCAAGCGAGAAAATGTCACTTCGGTGGTCGACATCTTGCCCCTGCACCTGCTCCGGCGACATATACCCTGCGGTTCCGATTGTGCTTCCCTCTTTCGTCAGACGCGAGATTTTACTCTGCGTTCCACGGAGTTTCGCCAGCCCAAAATCCATGATCTGACAGATACCGTCTTTCCGGACCATGATGTTCTCCGGCTTGATGTCACGATGCACAATCCCTTTTTCGTGCGCTGCGGAAAGACCGTCGGCAAGCTGAATACCCATATCGATTGCCTGCTTCAGCGAGATGGTCCCCATTTTCTCACGAAGGGTTACACCATCGACAAATTCCATCGCAATAAATAGCTGCCCATCACGCTCATCGATCTCATAAACCGTTGCAACATTTGGATGATTCAGGGCGGAAGCAGACTTGGCTTCCTGGACAAAGCGCGCTTTGTCCTGTTCCGAGGCAAGGAGATGTGGCGGAAGAAACTTCAGCGCAACTGGCCGATCAAGTTTCGTGTCAACGGCCTTGTAGACGACACCCATGCCACCTTCACCGAGTTTTTCAAGTAACTTATAGTGCGATATGGTTTGACCAATCATGGTTGGCAGCTCCCGCTTCTGCTTCGCTCCAGCGGGATGCTCAAACTTTCATCCACTCTCCCGACATTCGTCGGGATCGTGGGAAAGTTTGGCACTTCGCCAGGTTTTTCAAGAATTTTGTAGCGACTAATAGTCTGTCCGATCATCGCTCCTCCACCTCGCTCTCGGTTCGCACAACGGATGCTCTCCCGTTGAATAGTGACATGCCGGTTTCCGCACGGTATTCACCGGGTTTTAAGATGTACTCTGCATTCATGGGTTGATACCAGTATATTCGACCATTTACCATTTTCTCCACCCTGCCTTTGCTTGAAAAGGCAGATTTCTCAGTGACTCAATTCGCTTTTCTCGCCAATCCAACTTTCTCCATGACCGCCGCGAACCGGGGCTCGGATCGCAGATCGTCCCAGTTGGGCTCGATCAAGAGGTCAGTCGTAAACGTGCTTTTATCCTCAACGTCCCTCTCAAGATAATCCAGCGCTCTCGATTTCTCTCCAAGTCCCTCATAGATCCTCGCGATGTTATACGCCGCACCGGTGCCGTTGCGATACCGTTCCTCATTCTCTGCAAGAAGTTTGAGTGCCTGGTCCCGTTGTCCGATTATAGCATAAAGATGACCGAGGTATCCCAGTGCCTCGCTGGAGCGCCCGGACAATTCAACGGCTTTCTGGTACTGCAGGAGAGCATCCGCTTTTTTGTTCATTGCCTCGTATGCCATGCCGGTGAATTCATATCCCGGTGCAAATGACGGTTCGAGTTGTATGCTTCTTTGAAAATATGCGAGCGCCTCCTGATATTGTTTTTTGAACAGCGGGATCGCGCCGACATTCAGAGTGATGATGGGAGACAACGAATCGAGCTCATATCCCTGTCTGATAATCGTCGATGCTTCATCGATACGCCCGACCCTGAGCAGCATGATATTATACCAATGATAGGCGGTCGGATATCGCGGATTTAAGGCGATGGCCTGTTTGAATTCCCGTTCAGCGTCGGCATACTTCCATTGTGAAAAATAACTGAAGGCGAGAGTAGTATGGGCCTCTGCCAGCGAGTTGTCTATCTCAAGAGCTCGTTTCGCAGCATGCTCCGCCAGCGGGAGAGTAACTCGTGTTGGAATTCCGGCATATTGTGACTGAATAATGTAACAATCTGCCAGCCCCGCATACGCGAGGGCGTAGTTTGAATCACGGGCGATCGCCTGGTTCAGGTAATTGATTGCACTCTCAATCGAAACGGCGTTCCGCTTGTTCCAATAGTACCGCCCCTGCAGATAGTACTGATATGCCTGTGTGCTCTCCGTGGAATGTTTCGCCAGCTCTCGCTGGGTTTCCGATGATACACCAATTCCCAGCTTCGAAGAAACCTCCTGGGAGATGTTCTCCTGCAGAGACAGCAGACTGTTCATATCGGCTTGGTACCTGTTACCCCAAACCTCCGATTCGTTTTTCACATCGATCAGATCGACCTGAACATCAAGCGCAGAGCCGTGCGAGACGATCTTCCCCGTGAGAACCCCGCGGACATTCAGTTTCGAACCCGCTTCCTGCGGATCTACCACTTTCCCTTTGAACCGAAACGCCGAGCTTCTCGGAACAACCCTCAATCCCTGAATTTTCGTCAGGTTGTTGATGATACTTTCTGTTACCCCATCGCTCAGGTACTCGAGATCCTGGTTTCCACCGACATTTTCAAAAGGAAGGACAGCCAGCGAATCGATCGCTTTTTGACTCCCCAGAGAAAAATAGAGGACAACGCCAACCGCGACAGCCATGATGGCAAGTGCAGCAATGATCAGGGTCTTCCTTTTTGCCGGAGCCGTGGGTGAACCAGCAGTCGCGTGTTCGGCGGACGGAGTGTGTGTCGCTGGGACGCTCTCGGCCGGCGGACGAACGATTCTTGTCGACTTCTTGTGCAGCCGTCTCAGCTCGCTGACCATGTCGTCGATATGCTGGTATCGGTCGCCCGGGTCCTTTTCCAGCGCACGATGTACAATCCTGTCCAGGTCTTCGGGAAGATCGTCCTTGAATTTCAGCAGCGATTCCGGCTCTTCGTTGACAATCGAATACATCATTGCGGCATCGTGCTCTCCGCGAAACGGCATATGGCCGGTAAGCATCTCAAAGAACACCACGCCAAACGAAAAAATGTCGCTGCGCGAATCCACTTCCCCTCCCTGGATCTGTTCCGGCGCCATGTAGGCAAGCGTACCGACTGTTGACGAGGCGCGGGTGAGTTTCAATGATCCCTTCAGTTTGGCCAGACCGAAATCCATCACTTTGACCTGGCCCTTAATGTTGATCATGATGTTATCACACTTAATGTCCCGGTGGACAATTCCATGGGAGTGGGCTTCCTGCAGCGCGTCTCCAATGTGAATCGCGCAATTAAGTGCTTCGTCCGTTTTTCTGAATGGAATCTTATTCCGGAGAGTCGTTCCCTCGACATACTCCATCTCGATGAACTGGCGGCCTTCGAATTCTTCGATCCCGTGGATTGTACAGATATTGGGATGATTCAGCGCTGCCGCCGCCTGGGCTTCCTGCACAAAGCGCGAACGCTCCTCCTCGGTGGAGGTGAGTTGTTGGGGGAGGAATTTCAATGCGACAATCCGCCTGAGTTTCGTGTCTTCAGCTTTGTACACGACGCCCATCCCGCCCTCCCCGAGCTTTTCGAGTATCTTATAGTGCAATATTGTTTGGCCGATCATAAAATTAATTGGTTCATTTAATCATTTATCCATTGATGAGTGTCAAAGTGGATCCCTTCAATCGTCAATCACCCAATCCCTCAATCGTCAATCA
>JAWOMQ010000070.1:0-10605 GCA_033852415.1 Bacteroidota bacterium | reverse complement strand
AATCGGGCGAATGGACTCTGGTATCTGCGTCTGGGGATGCGCTCATATCTCGCCGCACTTTACGCAAAATATCCGGCCGATTCCGGCGATACCTGGTTCGGTCCTGATAGCGTTAAAGTGAGGACGCTCGGAAAGAATGTCACTGTCGTCGTGCCCCGTGGAAGTTATCGGTGCGTGCACTATGCGTACTTTGACCACCAGACAGGGTCGCTCTCCCAGGTGAAGTACTTTTGTCCTGACATCGGCATTGTCAAGGATGAATTCTATACTCAGACCCTTTCAGGCCGGAGTTACCTCCTCACGAGTCGCGCGTTGATAGGAGCCTCGGTTTCCCAGGTCCCATCCGTGGCGGCAGCACGGGATCGCTGGCCGGATTAACTCTGCAGTGATCCCTTATTTCATCATCATGATTTTTTGAGCCTGCGAAAAGTTCTCAGCCGGCACGTTCATTCTGAGAAAGTAAATTCCCGTGGGGACCATCATTCCTTCATCGTCCAATCCATCCCACTCCATCGTGTGATACCCAGCCATTTGTTCGCCGTTCCATAATGTCGCGATCTTTCTTCCAAGGATATCGTAAATGCTTATCTCCACCTGACTCATCCGGGGAATTTCTACAGTGAATCGTGTTGTCGGGTTGAATGGATTAGGGTAATTTCTACCGAGAGCGAAGAATTTTGGTGTGGCCACCCCCTCATTGACCTCAAGAATCAAGGTCCTTACACTCGCGTCATTCAGGGTGATCTTCCCCTGACCGTTCATTACTGCAAGGAGGTCCCCGCCGCCGGATTTCAAAACCATCGAAACGTTCTCCTCTTTCCCTCGATCCCAGTATATTGTAAGTGGATAATGAGTTCCGCTCACAGTGATCGGGTATTCGTATTTCTTGTTGGCTTCAAGTGATGGGGGGTAAATTTCAACCAATCGGTCGGAGGCAAAACGGACGTTCAAGGATCCCTCGGGAGGAGGGGGCGGCATCAGATATTTATCAGGATCGAACGACCCCGGACCAATATAGAGAGTTTGTGCGCTCCCTGCTTTCTCTGAAATCGTGATCTTGCTGAACCCGTTCAATTCGGCCGATGTAAATTCTGATTTCGATGTACCCGACCCGGCAAGATGTACGTATCCGGAACCGGCCGCTCGTACCCAGTAACCTCCGCCGGGCATGATTACGTTGCTGAGCTGATAACCACCCAGAGATGTGTAAGTATAGAGATTCGTAGATGGTCCTATACCTGTTTGAGGGTCCATTGGGAGATTTCCCACCGGTACTGGCACAGAGATGGAGCCGATGATATTCCAGGCTCTTACTACCAAAATGTCGCGCTGCAATATCGGCTTGCCTATGAAAGCCCTTACCTGAGGGCCGGCGAATTTTACCCAGTAACCTGTGCCGTTTTGCAGGGTCCAAACCGGTTTATATCCGGAATCGTACATGAATGCTGGACCGATCGCATCGGGGAAAACGTACTTCAGACTGTAATCAGGATATATCGACGGGACGGAAACAACATTCCAGCCGTCATAAGTGAGGAAGGTACCAATAACTGGCTCATAATGAATGCACAAATTGTTGTGCAGATGGGTTTCCGAGGGGTATCCGTTTCTGTTGTAAAAGGCATAGGGAGGAAATTGGCCCGGAGGCTGTGGATGATAGTTGGAATCACTCTGGAGGCCGGTGAGGTCCATCGTATCAAATCCGCCTGTCCCGACATTGTCGTATTGAAATTCGATTGAGTTATCGTCCTTGTGAAGGATGACGCGGAATACGTCGATGTCAGCTACAGCGCTGCCCGCAAGAAAATCACCGAGCGAATCCCACTCTACTACAAATCTATTTGTGTCATCAAGATACCGTACTTTACCGAACGTCGCGAGCGGTGAATCATTCTTTGTAATCCAATTTGCCCAGTACGGCGCAATGAATGCCTTCGGCATATTTTGTTCATGGAGTGTATCCGATCTGCTGTGATGCTGAGCGTACGGAAAATCCCAATTCCCCGTCCAGAATCCTCCTGCGTTCAGATCGATGGTGTCAGCAGCCGTTTTTGAAAGCGCAATCGCTCCATTGACCCCAACCCAGGCATAATACATCGTGTCCCCAAAATAGACGAACCCGCTGCTCATACTGAATGGTCCGGCAGTGCCGTCATCTCCCCGGTGGGGTTGAACTGATCCCCCAAAATCTCTCGGTGCAATGAACCATTGGGAAGTATCGATAATTGTGCCCGATTGCGATATGCTCGACACGCTGCAAGGGCTTGTCGTGTCGATCCGGTACCAGCCGGGGCTGTCCAATGTGACGACTCTGTAAGAATAGAGAGCAGAGGAATCAGCGAAACCGCTTGAATCTTCGGCAACAACCCGGTATTCCATTGTGCATCCGGGCTGCGCTCCGGGAAGAACTCCCTCGAACTGGTCACCTCCAGCGTAGCTTAACGGTGTTGTTGACCACATCGCTCCCAAATTGACGCTGAAGCTGAGCCACGCATCCTTGACTCCGCTTGCTGCTGAATCGCCGTTGTCACAATCATAAATTGTGCAGGTAACAGTTCGAGGGTCAGTCGAAAGCGTGCTGTGTAGTTGATCAACATGGGCGATGACGGGAGGGGTATTAGACGTCGCAGTCATCGAGTACCAGATGTTGTACGCCGTTCCGGCAAGGGAGTCATCTGTGGAGAACGACCCACGCGCGACCCATCCTTTTGGCACTTGCGAGGAAGAGATGCCTCCACAACTCAGTTCGGTGGCAGAATCATGTTCGTAGAATTTCCACGCTCGTGATGGGTAGGGGACGTTTTGATCGCTTGCACCGATCTCAAAGGGCACATCTTGAGTGTTGTCGACGAGGGCCGGATTTGAATCCGGAATTCTGAAGGTAATGAAGATAACATCTCCTTTGTGAACGTACAAAGGTGCCAGGTCACGCATCACTACCTTCATAGTGGTGTTCGGTTTGTTCGATACGACCGGATATCCTTCTAGTCCCCATATCGAGTGCCCCGAAGGCGGGAACGCAGCAAGTGAGTCCGACTCCGGAGGTATCGTATTGGTGGGAACCCATGCGGAGTCGTTCGGGGGGGTTGCATCCTCCGCGAAAGCCGCGATCCCTCTCTCGGGATCATTGGTATTGATAAAATATCCCCAGCTCGTGCACGGAGGGCGGTACGGCCCTGGCCGTACTCCTGGCCCCTGCCAAGGTGAAATACTTGATGAAAAAATTCGGAAAAATACCGTCGAGTCCATCTCCCCTGGCCCTGGATGCGGTGACGGACCAACATGATCCCCGACATAGTAGTAAACAGTGTCTATTGTTCCGTCAGCGGGCGCCACGTACCACTGCCCGCAAACTTCCTTATGGTAAAATTCTACTCGCTGATCCATCGGATGCCGTATGGTGTCGTAGCCTGCTACAAAATTTCCACACCCCGATGACGCAAAACCTCCTCGACTCCTGCTATACCTGGCGATGATATCACCCGGACGCCGGTTGCCAAGCGGTATAACTTCCTGGTTCGGTGAGATTAGGTAGGTATTTTGTTGGGACCAGCAAAGCGATCCGCTGAAAAGAATGCAAAGCAGCATTTTTTTCATTATCTGCTCCTTCACACTTATTACTTCATAAGCATTATCTTCTTCGTATCAGAAAACTTTTCCGACGGTACATCCATCCTGATAAAATAGATTCCGGTGGATACCATTATTCCATCATCGTTCCGTCCTTCCCATTCCATCGTATGATATCCGGCTGTTTCCTCTCCATTGAAGAGTGTAGCTATTTTCCGGCCGAGTATGTCGTACACAAACACCTGAACCCGACTAGTCCGGGGAATTTCTACAGTGAACCGTGTTACCGGGTTGAAAGGATTCGGATAATTCCTGCCGAGGGCAAAATGCCTTGGAACCGCAACCCCCTGGTTTACCTCTAGGAGAAGCCGCTTTATCCTTGCATCGTTAATTGTAATTTTTTCACCCCCATTCATCAGTGCGAGAAACTTACCGTCATCGGTCTTCAGTGTGAGAGTCATCTGGTCATCATTTTTATCGGGATGTTCGTAGCGGACGGTCAGAGGATAATGGGTCGCATTAAGTGTGATGGTGTACGCGTACTTTCTGTTCGGCTCCCACGTGTCCGGATATAGTTCAACTAGTCTGTTCGAGGCGAAGCGAATATCAAGCGCTGCATCCGGCGGAGATGGCGGCATCTGGTACCTGTCCGGATCGAATGTACCTGATCCGATGAAAAGCGTCTGAGACGCACCGGTTTTCTCCGCAATGGTGATTTTATCGAATGAGTCAAGCTCGTGATTTGCGACTTTCGAACCAGGAGGAGTGGGAACTGCAATGCACCCGTCGCAGGAAGAGCGTATGAAATAGCCGAAGCAAGGTAACAGCGTTGTGGCAACCTGGTAACCACTGATGCCGCTGTACGTATAAGCGACCGGAGCGGGACTTATGCCGCCACCGGAATCACACGTACTTGACAATGACGAGAGGGGTACGGGTGAAGATAATGCACCAACAATGTTCCAGCCGCGTGTCACATGAATACAGGAATCAGTTACCCGCTTTCCGATCGCATCGATGCACTGAGGACCAAAGAACTTAAGCCAGAAACCGACCCCGTTCTCCAGAAACGAAGTTGTCGTGTACCCACTGTTATAGGTGAATGCCGGGCCCACTGATGTCGGGTAAAGAAATGCTTTATCATTGCCCTGATAAAAGCCTGGTACGGAGACAAGATTCCATCCGTCGCTGTAACAGCATGTGAGCAGCACCGGAATATACCTGATACAGAGACCGTTGCGCAGATGGGTCTCCGAGGGGTATCCGTTTCTGTTATAATAGGCATAGGGAGGAAATTGGCCCGGAGGTTGCGGGTGATAGTTGGAATCGCACTGTATGCCGACGAGATCAGTCGTATCGAGCCCGCCAATCCCGACATTGTCGTACTGGAACTCGATAGAGTAATCAGTCTTGTTGAGGACGACGCGAAAAACAGCGATGTCATCCGCCGGCCCGCTAGAATAGGGGCCGAATTCACCAAGCGAATCCCATTCAACCACAGATTTATCCGCGTCATCAAAATGACGCACTTTCCCATACGTGGCCACGGGGGAATCATTCTTGGTTATCCAATCAGCCCAGTACGGGGCAATGAATGCCTTTGGCATGTTGTTTTCATGGAGCGTATCCGATCTGCTGAGATGTTGGGGATAGGGGAAATCCCATTTGTCCGTCAAAAATCCTCCTGCATTCAGATCGATTGTGTCTGTCGCTGACTTTGAAAGCGCGATCGCGCCGTCGACCCCAACCCATACGTAATGCATTGTGTCTCCAAAGTACACAAACCCGTTGGTGATCGGGAATGGGCCGGCGGTCCCGTCATCTCCCACGTGCGGCAGGTACGGACCGTTAAAGTCCTTGGGCGCGATAAACCATTGTGATGAATCTATCGCAGTTCCGGTGCTGTGGATCTGTGCGGGCACGCAAGCAAAGGATGTGTCAATCCGATACCACCCCCGGCTTTCCAGATCGACCACCTGATAGGAGTATACGTCTGACGAGTCAGATTCTCCCGTCGAATCCTCAGCCACAATTTTGTAAAACACCCGTGTCTGCGGCTGCACGCCGGGGAGCATGTATTCAAAATTGTCTCCGCCATCGTACGTAAGGCTGGCTTTCGCCCAGGTGGAATTGCTGGTGGCCGAGTCGAGGGTATATTCCACCCAGGCATTTTTTACACCTGCTTCGGCGGTGTCTTGTACGTCGCAGTCAAAGATTACACATTCGATCCTCTGAGGGTCGGTCGAGAGAGTATTATGGACCGCAGATACCCACGCAATCCTTGGCGGTGTATTCGAAGTCGGAGTGAACGAAAACCATATGTCATAGGACGCCCCTGCGAGCGTATCACCGGTGAGCGAGCCTCTGGCTGTCCATCCCCGCCTGGTGGAGTCGCGGTCGATCCCTGCACAATTTGACAATTCTGAATCATGTTCGTAGAACTTCCAGTCTCTTGCAGGATAGGGCTGATGCTCATCACTGCCCAGTATCTCAAACCTCGTATCCTGTGTGGAATCGTCGAGGGCAACCGTGGAAGGGATTCTGAATGTAATGAAAATGACTTCCCCCTTATGAACTACGAGCGGGGCGAGGTCGTTCATGACAATTCTCACGGTGCTGCGGGGCCGTATGTGCTCCACCGGATATCCGCTTAAACCCCAAAGAGGTGACCCGAAAGGGGGATACGACGGGACCGAGTCTCTGCCGGATGGGGGGAGATTTGTCGGAACCCATGAAGTCGAGTCCGGCGGGGTAGCGTCCTCAACGAATGGTGCTATGCCACTCTCCGGATCATTCGTACTGACGAAGTAGCCCCAGCTTGCACATGGGGGGTGATATGGTCCCGGCCTTACACCCGGCCCCTGTGTTGGGGTAATATTTGATTCCAGGATACGAAAGATGACCGTAGAGTCCATAGTCCCGGGCCACTGGAGAGGCGACGGACCTACCTGATCTCCCGTCAGGAAATACAATGTGTCGAGTGTCCCGTCGGCAGGCATAACGAACCACTCTCCACACGCATCTTTATGATAAAACCCGAATTTTAAATTCGGGACGTAGAACTCCGGTTGAAATCCGTAAATCGGTTGTTCATAGCACCGCGGCGATGTGTATTGTGGTTGCCGGTCCCTTTTATACTTCTTGATGACGTCCAGCGTACGCTGTTCAGAGATCGGTATCACTTCCTGATTTGGCGAGACGAGAATTTTGTTTGGCTGGGAGTAAACTGTCCCAACTAAGCTTAATAAGCAGGCAACAAGTGATATACTGCGCATATGCTACTCTCCTCATTCAAGACTAACTATGCCCCACAGGTCTAATCGGTAAGAACGGGAGAAGGGAGTGATGAACAGCGAAAACTTCTCCTGTAAATATAGTCACTTGCTAAAGCCATGTCAATAAGGGAAATTACTATATTTTTTCCTCACTACATTGTTGTTTTTACTCGAGATATCCAGGCAAAGGAATTGAAAGCTTGTCCGTTCCCTTTTGCGCGGCATTTCACCCCGACATGACTGTAAGCAGGAAACCTTGCGGCTTCGTTGCCCCTTCCGGATCAGACTGAAGAACCCGGACCAAACGGTTCCACGTTTCTCCGGTCAGGATGAGGCTCCGCGAAGCGAAAGAAAGTGAACTGTCATCCTGAATCCGCCAAAGGCGGATGAAGAATCTCGTACAATAAGAGGACTCTTCGGTGCACTCAGAGTGACTAAGAGGGCTTTTCCGACAGTCTCTCAGGGTGAGGTTAGCCTCAGGTCATCTGGTCCTGCCCGGAATCAGAAGCTGTTCGTTGACATTGAGTCCTTTTTCCTTTAGCTTTCCTGTTCAAAATGAGCGAGGCAAGTAAATACGCCCGGCACTGGGTCGAGCTCATCACCGCCGAATCCGAAGAATCCCGATTCGTCCGCTACCGCCGGCTCGTCCGGTTCCCACAGCTCACGATGCCTCTCCTCGCGGCGTACACTCCTCCACATTGGCGGGTCACACATACCGACGAGATTGTCCAAAAGGTTCATTTTGACAAGCCCTATTCTCTGGTAGCAATTACTGCGAATACTGCCGCTGCACCGCATGCTTATCGATTGGCTTCCCGCTTCCGTGAACGAGGCATTCCGGTGGTTATCGGCGGGCCCCATGCGACTCTGATGCCGGACGAGGTTGCTCTACACGCTGATGCCGTGGTAGTCGGGGAAGGGGAGCTCATCTGGCCAAAGATTCTCCGAGACTGCGAAGAAGGCCGCCTTTCCGGTGTGTATCGCTCGAACGAACTTCCCGATCTGAGGAATATGCCTGCACCGAGATGGGACCTGATCAAAGGCCGGGTGTACGGGAAGGGCGTTACAATAGCAACGCGCGGGTGTCCGTTCAATTGCGAGTACTGTTCAATTCCGGCGATGTACGGCCGGCGCATGAGGTATCGTCCGATCGGTGAGGTGGTCGATGAGATCCGCCGCATGCCAGGTCGGGCGCTTGTGTTCTGGGATGACAATATCGGTGCGAACCGCGAATACGCCAGGGAGTTATTCAAAGCAATTGCGCCGATGGGAAGGTGGTGGACAAGTCAGGCAACATACGATGTCGCGTTTGATGATGAATTCCTCCGTCTTGCCGCCGCCAGCGGATGCAGCGCGCTCTTTCTCGGTCTTGAGTCGGTTTCACAGCGGAGTCTGAATTCTGCAAACAAAAAGCATAATAACGTCTCCCTTTACCGGGAGGCAGTGCGCCGTTTTCATGAGCATGGCATCGCCGTTCAGGCCGGGACGGTATTCGGATTCGATCATGACGATCCTACAATCTTCCGGAATACGGTCGAATTTTTTCGCGAGATCGCGATTGATTCCGCAACGATCGGAATTCTCGTTCCCTATCCCAATACACCTTTATTCCGGCGGCTGGACTCTGAGGGAAGAATACTCACTCGGGATTGGTCGCAATATGATGGAAAGAAGCATGTTGTGTTTCAACCGGCGCTCATGTCGCCGGAAGAATTGCTCATGGGTACGGAGTGGGCCGGGCGGCAGTTTTATTCGATCAGCTCAATTTTCGAACGTATGTGGAAATCGAAGACGGGACTCTGGTGGAACATTGTGAGGAACTTGGGTTATCACCTTGCACTGAGGAAATTCGGGGAGATTGGCTATTGTCCAGATGCGTAATCTTGCCATCCTTTACAAGTCATTTAAGGGTAGCATCTCATTCAAGAGTGACGCGTCATTTCCAATCCGAGATTGTGCGCTTCGTGGGAATGACAAAAAAAAGGTGCAAAACTCCGCAAAAACCCCTTCGTGTCTCTTCGTGAAAATCTTTTCTTCGTGCCCCTTCGTGTAATGCTCTTTACCCGGCCAGAACACACTAAGTCTTGCCGCGCTTCCAACACGAAGGTAAACGAGAACCTTCCAGTATGCTCAACCCTCCTCCCACGGGATCACATACTTTTCCTGCGGATTGATTCCATCTTTCTATTCGAATATATTTAGACAATGCAACCCTTTGCCAGCTTGTCGATAAGTAAAGATCACGAAATCATCATCAGAATATCATTCGTTGCTCATTCATGAAAGGAGATTTCTATGAAACTGCTCGTCGTCGCTCTCTTACTCGCCCTTGCTGCAACCCGTGCCTATTCCCAGACAATGGTCATCCAAATGAAAAATGGGGCGAAGGTGCAGTACAGGATAAACGAGATTGACAAGATCACATACTCAATGGAGGACGAACTGAAAGGGATGTGGTCGGGATCGTATGCCGCGTACAACGATCCGGCCGGGGCGCGGAATGACATCCCTACACTGCGAATTGACTTTGACGCAATGAATGCATGGTCGTCCCACTGCAATTACGAGAAAAGTGCAGGCCGCGTGAAAATCCTCCCCCACTCCAAAATCCAGATTGACTGGCCCGGGTGCGGTACTGAGACCGTCGATTTTTCAGTCTGCGGCGGGACTTTGACAGCCGCAGGTTCAGAGAAGGCATTTTCGAACGGGCGGGCTATACGCACAGGATGGCGGCTCTCAAAGGAATAACCGGGCAATCGATCGCCTAATGATTGGCTTCGTTAGAAGCGACCTATCCAGATCAACCGACACATAGCAAGGTGTTGAAAAAGGGGAGCCGATTGACTACAAAGGCACAAAGGCTCGATGTGGTATCAAGAAAGTCTCAAATATTGAGCGATTTTCGTCGAGGACTTTGTGCATCTTCGTGTCTTCGTGGTGAGCCTTTTTCTTTTATCAGCAACCTGCCAGGTGGTGTATCACAGGAGGGGTCAAGCAATGCCATCTGCCCGGCTCTTATAACAAACTGAGGCTCTACCGCGGAATTGATTATTCACCTTCAGTTGTGTAAATTACACTAGTTTCTATCAGGCTGGTTGTTCATTGAAAGCCCATTGATGCGTTTCGTGTCATTGGGCTTTTTTTATTGTCAGTGACGCGGGGGCAGACATTTCACGAGACGAGCATGCAAAGATTATCAATTGTGATCATTGCCAGCTGTCTGATTTTTGCCACAAATTGTTTTGGACAAGCGGGAGCAGCTGCGCTTCCTTTTTTGCTCATATCACCAAACGCTGAAGCGAACGGCATGGGCGAAACATCCGTTGCGCTCCTGAGCAATGACCCCATCGCGCCGATGACAAATCCTGCGCAGCTCGGTATGCAGACTCAGATGTACTATTTCTCATCCGGTTACAACCACAGCGATTGGCTCCCTGTATTCAGCAATCCCGACCTCTGGTACAGAACCTTTGCGTTTAACGCCGGCATCAATTTGAAGAAGCAATTCGGTATTACGCCGGAGATAAGTCTCGGATTCGGATATTCCAACATCTACGTCAACGAAGGTGAATTTGTCATCACCGGCCCCGGTCCGACACCTCTTGGAACATTCAATGCGCATGAATCTTCCGATCAATACACTCTGGGTCTTGGGATCAATTATTGGCTGAGGGCGTCGGTGGGGGTGACGTTTAAACACATCAATTCAAGTCTTGCAGATTTTGAAGTTCAGGGACAAGGGAGAAGAGGTGTGGCAATC
>JAWOMQ010000107.1:0-6233 GCA_033852415.1 Bacteroidota bacterium | reverse complement strand
CAGATCGTTCACGTCCGGACGGGGAATGTACTGCAGTGTGCGATTGGTAATGAAGATGGTCGGGACGATCTCGGCGTGCAGATCAATATCGGAAGAACCACGGAGAGGTGACACGGGGTACGCAGTGGATGTACTCACATCCCAGTCGATATCAAAAAAGCGTACGTATAATCTTTCGACGCCCATTGCATCAATCCTGGATTTCTCATCGGCGGAAAGCTTTAACTCCGTTCGCCAGTAGTAGAATGCGGTGGAAACGCGGCGATGGTCTCGCCGCGCGCATCCGCCAATGGAAATGACAACAATGACGAGAAAGAAAAGGGTGTCCACAAGGAGATATACAACTATGTGGGCTGTTCTCAATTTATCTCTTCAGTCGTTGAAATAAAAGGTCATTGATCCTCACCAAGGTATAGGTCAACCGATCGCGCCTTATTCTGGTCGAATTGGGAACGTCGCAGATTGTCTCTCAGGTCGTCCACGGTCGGATGATGCTGGCCATAAGCTCGGATTGCGATTCGAAAAGCCCTCCAATAGAGTCGTTCGACTTCTGCATAACGCTTCGGCGTAGAAATGGTGACCACGAGGTTCTCAATCGGAAGAATGAGTAAAGGACTATATGGCCCAAACTTGTCTTGGAAATAACTGATTGCTTCCTGATTGGCTGATTCAGCTTCAGGGAGCCGGCCGTTGTCCCAGAATTTCACTCCCTTACGCATGATATCTCTACCTGGGCAGATGAGGGCGGAATCGGCAGCTTCAGGATCCTGGATTCCGAGACTGGTGTATAAGGAATCGCCAAGGTTGCATTGGCACGTTGCGCAGTATCTGTCGGCGAGCACTTTCGAAACTAGAATCACCTGTGAAATACAGAACTTTCGATGTGATTGGTAGATACGCAGCGCGTGGTTCAATGTCTCAAGGCCGCGTCCCCACTTTCCGGTATGCACGTAAAGGAAACCTAGGTTTTTTAACAGATCTGCTTTTCGGAGATCATTGGGTTGAAGTGCCTTTTCAAGAATCACTCCTGCACGTTCGTAGAGAATAATTGCACTTTCATATTGTCCAAGCGCTTCCTGAACTGCAGCTATCAGAATGAGGCAGTGTGCAGTCACCGGATGTTCAGCGCCGAGCAATGTAGCGTACGCATCATAAGCTTGGTTGAACAGAGAATCTGCGGCTTTATATCTTCCAATGTCATATTGTAATTCTCCTAGTCTAAGCTCAACGTCGGCTTCGCCAGGGTTTTGTTGATTAGTCGGCGATCGATGCTGGGCGTTTAGCTTCTCAACCAGTTCTTCGGCCTCGCGACAATGCTTCTGGATGCGATGTGCATCCAACAATTTGCTGAGTGTTTGTCTGTATAGACGCCCTCTGTCATTTGAAGATTGGAGAACAAGACTTCGATTCAACAACGATTCAGCGGTCGACGGCGCAAAGGTCTCAAGAGCCAACTCTGCAAGATCATTCAGATCGCGGACGATCCCTCTCAGGGTTGGGAGAGTTGTTCCTTGCCTTTCGTCAATGGACAACGCGGCCCGAAAGAGCGAATCGGCAGTTTCGTACTTAGCCAGGAATTGTTTTGCCCTAGCAAGTGTGTTGAGGGAGGTCGCAAAGCGCGAATCGTTGGCGATAAAAGCAGATTTTGCAGCAAGTAAGGTCTTTTCCGCCGCCCCATCGGCATCGGTATACTGTCCCTTGGCAAGGAATTTGAGCGCGCGGGAATTCAAAGTGTCCCATTCGGTGTGCTGTGATCTGGAAGGTGAAGGGAGGAAAAGTAGAAAGAAAATACATGCGCTCAGAGCAGATCGATATCGGTATACTCGCTGTCCCAAACTCACACGCTGCACATTACCAGCATTCATCCACAGTCGAAGCATTTCCGTTTGAATATACAACCCTGAAAGGTGAGAAGCAATCCTATCTACGGCTGGGCTGAAATTTGACATAGGAGTTCAGTGGAACGTTCATCGGTGGGATTAGGAGATTCAGGTTATGAGGTTCTGCCTTCCCCAAAAGTGATCCATTTTAAATCTTGGTATATCGGCAATCCCGTGTGCCCCCCGAAGTCGAGCCATTTCTGGTGAGAAAAATCGTGTGATTTTCGTCATGCTGCTGTGTTCATATCCCGCGCAGGTTCTGATGAACGCGTACGGTGTTCGGTATCCCAGAGCACTATGTGGTCTAATGGTGTTGCATTCCTTTCCCTTTTGTTCTCCGATGATGGAGGTGTCAGTCTCTGGGAACATGCCATACCTCCCTTTCTCTAGAATCAAGACCAATCGAGTTCAACCACCCCAGCAGTGGATTTTGTGGACAGAACCGTGTTACATCGCAAATAAATAGGAGTCCGTCGGGGCCCACCTAATACTAATTGTTCAAGGAGGGAGCCGAACTTGCAGCTTCCAGTGTTACTCGCGTCGGCCCTGACGCCAGATTCCTGCCCCGAACTGAGTGACAAACGAAGATTGCAGAACCAATAATAATAAGTGAAATGGTTGTATTCTCACACAAACAACACCCACCTCACCACCCACTCTGGCAACCTTCTTCGTAGCGGTCCCTCCCGATTATCCTCAATCTTGAACCCATTCATCGCGACCGACCACATTATTCTGGCGGTCTCCCCCACCGTATCCCAGATCGAACCATGCCCTCCAACCTCAACTCTGGCAAGGATACTGCTAATCAACTCATCCGACGCCCTTTCCCGCGGTAATGCACTTATTACCCTCCCGATCGTGTGTATCGAAGTAAGCTCTTGTCGGCATTGTTCACATTGGGAAACATGCTCTTCTATATGTCGTACATTCCCACCCTTCAAGACTCCATCAGCATACAACCTGACCAACTCCTGGTCGAAATCACATTTCATATAATCACCTCGTCAGTTCTTTGTGTACTGAGAATAGCACAGCTGCAAGTCTCTTCCGAGCTCGATACAGCCGCGCACACACCGTCCCAAGTGGAATACCCAACACCTTCGCAATCTCTTCATATCTCAATTCATCCACATGAAATAGCAGGAGAATCTCTCTGTCCTCTGTTGAAATTTTTCCCAACGCCTCTGTGACAAGCTCTTTGGTAGTATTACCCATGAGAATGTCCTCAGGATTATCCTCATCACCCACAACAGAATCCCATGCGTTCCCTGTCCCTGACTCATCTCCGTCGGGATGTAGTTCCGCTCGCCATGTTCTCCTTAACCTCGTAAGACACGTGTTTACAGTAATCCTGTACAGCCACGTCCTGATATCTGCCTCGCCCCGGAAATCTGCAAGGCTGTTGTATACTTTCAAAAAGACGTCCTGTACCGCCTCTTCAGCGTCAGCGCGGCTTCCTAACATCCGGAAAGCATGGTTATAGATTCGGTCCGCATGGCAGAGCACGAATTCGCGGAAATCCTTATTGGGAGGCGGATTCAATTAAACCTCGATATCTCTGCTGGAGCAGTGATAATCCTTAGGTTGTTAGACTACAGCAAAATCAAGATTATTTCAGACTCCCCCACTCCCCACGAAATAAAATCTCCGTACAGGTAGTCTAACTGATGTATTAATCAAATACCTTTCCGCAAGGAGCACAGATATGTTTCCATCACCGGAATTCGCTCACCAGTACCCGGTCCTGTTCGGCATACTCAGCCTGGTAACCGGCGTTTTCTACCTCGCCCTCATCTGGGTTTTCGGCCGCATGGGCGACAATATAAACAAAATCCGGAAAATGCTCGAACAGGAAATTAAGAAACACCAACAACCCTGACTATTGCCAACGTTGGTGTTCGACGATAATGGCATTCGGGCCGACAGATTCGAGTTTCAAGCCACGGATCATATTTTAAACAATGACCATTACCTCGAAACTGCCGCACAGAGATTACCGTTGGAGTATTCCACCGATACACGCGACTCAAATCTTTGTCTATGGATTTCTTGTGAGAGAGCAAGCGTTCCGAAGGAATCCCTTCGGGAAAATCGATAGCGCGGTGCCGTCGGCGTTCCCATCGCAAAAGCTCATCGATAATATTTCAGCAAAACGAATGTAATATGAAATTGTTTCACCGGAGAACCAAAAGTGCGATAGCAATCGAAATCGGTTGCGCTGTGCGGTTGGCGTTCCAATCAAGATTCATTATTGACATCACTTCATTTTACTCTAATAATGTTCATGAAGGTGAGCACTAACATGATTGACGTGAGCGTTCCGATTTCGACGGCCTTTCTTTCGTCCATTTCTATGGCCGAACAAAGAAATGGACACAATCAACTCGGATTGTCCAATCGTTGAGGGCATGGAATTCTCTGAAGAACTGAAAGTGCGAGAGCGATCGAAATCGATAGCGCTGTGCGGCTGGCGTTCCATTCCACAATTTTTAATGACAACTGTCTGCGTATTTAAACACCGAATCTTCAGGTCACATCTGATATGATTGACGGAAGCGTTTCGATTTCGAAAAGTTCTCTTTGGTACTTTCTCTTCAAAGAGAAAGTACATCAAACTATCTTTCATCCACATGAATGGATAAAGGCTGCGACCAGCCCTGTGGTATATTTCCTTTAAAACCGATCCCCTCCATGAGGCATCCGAAATCATCAAAAGGACTATTCCAATCACCCTCATGAGCGATTTCATTTCCAATGCATCCTATGAGCGAAGCTAACTACACCGAATCCGAGGAACGCGAACTCAATCGCTTAATCAATCGCATGCTCGAGCTCCTCAATTATAGTCTCCCCGAAAACCAGTTCGGGCGAATAGAGCTCATTATCCCCCGTCAGAACGGCAAAATCGCAGGCGAGATCGAAGTTGCCTTCCGCAACCGACACAAACGCCAATCCGCCCAAACTTAGCGATCCGCGAAGCGGGAGATGCTAAGTTTGTTGGCGGATTGAGCGTCCCGCACGCTTTTTGTGCGGGACCTGATCCACTAACAAATATCGGCAAAGGCAAAGCCAAAAACTAGATCATTCACATAGCTTCGGGTAGTTGGGGAAACCAAGCCCGGGTTCAGATCTTCCAGATCTGCCCGGGCTTTTGCTTTTGGTGATTCAAGACCAGGCTCTGCATCCGTGCAGGGGAATGCTGTAGGACGTTTTTGTTATAGCACAGAACACTCAAGCATGATGAATCTCGTTTCAAAACAATCTGTCTCGTCTCGATCCCCACTCTTTAACCTAAACTCAGGGTCTACCTGCAGTCTTTCACTCGACCTTAGAAAAAATGCCGAACAGAAGCGAACGAGCGAAGCGTCAAAAAGAAAACACTGTGTGAGTCCCGACGAGTCAGACGCCTCTCACCAGGTGCGAGTCGGGACGAGTTTTGTTTTCTTTAGCTTCGCGAGTGATGCTTCCGGCATTTTTTCTACAGTCTTGACTTTTTCTTTCGTTCTTTCTTTTGGGTCAAGCCAGAAGAAAGAACACCTCTCTCGCGCCTCTTTAGAGACGCAAACAACAGGAAGGTGTACCCTCATTCACATAACCGTTGGATTGTTGAGCACTTCAAGCCCGGGTTCAGATCCTCGAGATCTCCCCGGGCTTTTTCGTTTAAATCCAGTAGTGCAGATACCACCTAAGGAACGAATAGAAAATGAAATTGTTACACGGAGAATTTGGAGTCCTTCGCCTGGTCTCCCACTTTTGCTCTCTAAGGACACCTTATAGATACCTCTTCATTCATCCTTAGCATGTGTCCTCTGCTTACCAATACTGAGAGTGCGAGAGCAATCGAACTCGATAGCGCCGTGCGGCTGGAAAGAATCCCGAAAGGGATCACTTCGTGACAATCTGCTTCGCTCCTTCTTTATGAAGCGGAATTGCTGCATTGTGCGGAGAGCGGTTGAATCGCGCGTTTTCCCAATGGGATCACTTCGTGACGATTTCGAAACGGGCTTTTCCCAATGGGACCTCCTTGGGGCTTTGTTACTTTTCACGAAGTGATCACCTGTGACTTTCGCCCCACGAAAGAAAGTAAGGACTGCATAAATGGTTCTCTCAATTTTGTTCCCAAACGACAGTATATAATAAGAGGTTTCTTTGTGTGTGAGGCATTCGAAATCGATAGCGCTGTGCGGTTGGAAAGATTCAATCGCCCCGCAGATAGCTGCGGGGCAATCCCGCTGCACCTTGAACGCACTAAAGGCCTTCGATGCCCTCGCCGCAGCGGGATTGTCTGGTTGTGCGGTGAGAGATTGATTCGTGCGTTTCGATTTCGAGAAGGGCTTTCTTTGTTACTTT
>JAWOMQ010000022.1:0-34495 GCA_033852415.1 Bacteroidota bacterium | reverse complement strand
CTTTTCCTGAGCGATGACGAGCTGGAATTCATCTTCGCACCCACAAATACTCTCCTCGGATCAGCAGAGATCCCATCTCCCGGGTATAGATCTGGAGCAAAAGCAATGCACTGGGGATTTAATGAGGCGTCAGAAACTATAACATTCCACGACGTTCCGCCGTCGACGCTCCTCCAGATTTCTCCCGTGGATCCGTTAAGGCGAGCTGCTACCACCGTGTCCGAGTTTAGATTGCTGCAAGCTACAGCGCGTGGGTGCTCGACCGAGCCAAGGTGAAACCATGTGTATCCGTAATCTGTTGATTTTATAAGCGATGAACCGCTATCGGCAGCATAGATCTCCAGATCATAACCTTTGTAAGACGCCGTAATATCCCAAGCGTTATTTGCATGCCATGGCCCGTTCTGTGACACCCATGTCTGGGACCAGGCAGAAGCCGTAATCACCAAACAGAGTATACAGGCTATCGCACTCCATCTTGACATATTCCTTGGGGTTCGCATACCTTTATCTCCATTCTTTCTATTATGTTAGTGGTAAGTTTGAGTTGCCCAACCAGTTAGTTTCTTCATTTGGCATTCGTCTACTCCCGCAGCACCGTCGGTTTTCCCTTCTGGGATACGAATCGAGGTCCCAACAGAAACCAGAATTGTCGGTGAATAGTTTCGATTGAAAAGAACGGACCCTGCACCCGGAGGCACCTGCCCAGACCCTCACGTACAGCACTTTATGGATTTGATTCATGAAAAGAACATCGCCACGCGTCAACCTCGGTATAGGGGGTTTGTCGATTTCCCTATTGGGCCACCACCGCGCCGCCTCCCGGCGAAAACAGATACTTTGGAAACAATAAGAAAATCCGGCAGTACTGTCAATGGCCTGAGGAACCCCTTTTCTGGTAGCTGAGGAGAGTATATGATAAGCGCTTTACCTACCGATAAATTAGCTCCTCAATCCATTGTCCATCGACTACACTGTTGCTATATTGCTCCTGCCTGAATTCGCGGCGTGCATACTTGATGAGAGTAGGTCCGAAGTCGACAGTCAACGTTACTCTCTCACATTCGTGTAGTAACGAAAGTGGGCATCGGCCGTGTGAATACTGGGGCGCACCGAGACTGGGAGTGAATCCAATCACATTCCAAACACAAATCAACCGACCTTCAGCTCCCAGGCCTCCTCTCTGTCATATCTTCCAACGGTCAGATTTCCTCTCATTGGTCGTACACCTCGAATTCTTGGGCCCAACGAAGTTATCCACTCACCTTTCTAACAAAGGAGCGCATCGTATGTCATACCAAGCCACCCTCCGTCCATCTTCCCCAAAAACCCGGCTTTTTCAGCCCGTTTTCTCATGGGGACTTGTCTTTTTATCCTGCTTTCTCGTATCTTTAACCTGTCGCGTCTATGCCCAGACCGGCCAACCACAAGGGCAAACTCAATTAACCGGGCACGAGAATCATAAAATTTCCCTGAAAGACGCCTCCACGCTAACAAGAAATTTCCGTAACTCGCATGACGAAAATGCAATCACCGGCGAGTTCTTCGGGAAAGATGCTCTCTTGGCAGGACTTACCCAGGATAATTGCGTCGGTCTACGAATCTATTACGGTAACCGAGAGGATGGTACTCCTGTCCTGGTCTTTGTCGCCGTAGATAAGTCCGGAAACGACATGGAAAATGGATTCGTCGGTGAAGAAGGTCTCCCTTGCCCACCCGTTTGCGGGCAGGATAATGCACTCACTCAAGACCAGGTCACGATCTCTGGCCTTCTTCAACCTCAAGCTCTGGCAAGCCCTGTTAAGTGAACTGAGTAGTGACCAATCGCTTGTGAAGTGAAGTACCCATTACTGTACTATTGCAATCTTTATTCGAATTTGGTCCCCCTCGGGGTTGGGACGGTCGGATGGCGTCGCTTGGTCGACAATCCATCTGGTGCAGTAACCCTCTTTGTTTACATAGTTCTCGGGACCGTTACAGAAGTGATCGTCTACTGGATGGCGATCCATGCATACCAAAACCTTTGGGTACTACACCTTTATCAGCTCATGGAATTTATTCTTCTCGTGTTACTTTTCTCAACCATGCAGATGGAAACAACGTTCCATGCAAACAACAGGTTTGGCATCCTCTTCTTGAGCCCTCGAACGATGTGGGGAACGATTGGCGCATATACCGCCTTCTGGCTTGTATCGAAATGGACCTTTGAAAGGTGGAATCAACCCAGCGGTTACACACTAACAATCTCAACACTGGTATTTATTTTGCTTTCCTTATCCATGTTCTACGAGCTGTTGAAACGGAAGGGGGCTGGCGGAACCCCGTTGCTCAGAACCTTTCAGTTTTGGGTAACATTGGGTGTGTTACTCTACTTTACGGGGAGCGCGGTCGAGTATCTCACTTTTCCCCTGTTAGTTAAGCTGCCTAAGGACACTTTTTTGAATATTTGGTCGTTGCACTGGGTTATCAACATTGTATCAAACGTCTCTTACGCTTACGCCTTTTTATGCCTGACATCTCAGCCACAAACGGCCTAAATCTGTGGTGGGTCATCACTGCCGGCACCGGCATCGCCCTCGCACTTGCCTTTGGGTTCGTGCTCGTCGTATTGTACCACGAGCGGTCGAATCGGGAGCTCGAGAGAAAGAGTGAGCTGAGATATAGCGAGCTCTTTCATAACGTCAACGATCTCGTTTATCGTCATACTTCCGATGGGATAATCCTGGAACTCAACCAAAGCGCAATCGCCCTGATAGGCCTTCCTCGGCAATCAATCATCGGCAGATCAATCGGCGATTTCCTGCCCTCGCGATACAAAAGCCAGCTTTCGCAATACCTCGCAGATATCCGGGACGTGGAACTTCATCATGATGTCACCGGAGTTTTCCCATTCGCCCGCAGGGATCAGACACCTTCATCCAATGGGAATGGTTCCCCCGCGAGCGACCCAGACGGCAAGCACGTCAAGCTCTTAGAATATCGGAGCAGAGTCATTAAGGATGCGGCGGGAAATATCACATCCGTATGGGGGATTGCCAGGGACCGGACTGAGAACATTCTCCAGGAGAAATCCCTCAGAAAATCTCATCGTGAGATTCAGGACCTCTATCGTCAATCCGTCGAGATGAGAGAGGAACTCTCCAGGCTCTCCCAAAAGATGTTCCAGATGCAGGAAGAAGACCGCCTCCGCATCAGCCGCGAACTGCATGATGAAGTGGGCCAAACGCTTACAGCTATCAGCACAAATCTGGAACTAATTAAACGAGACCTGTCGCCGGATACACCTGACATCAGGAAGAAGCTGCTGGAAAGCCAATCATTAGCGAAGGAGGTTACACAATCGGTCCGGCGTGTCGTCAGGGAATTACGACCTGCCGCTATTGATGAGGTGGGACTCCTTCCCACGCTCGAAAAGTATACGCGCGATTTTGAGAGCAGAACTGGCATCAAAACTGTCTTTCAATATGATCCACTCGAGGATTGTTTGACCCTCAATGAAAAATTCACTATTTACCGCATCATACAGGAGTCTCTCAATAATATAGCCAAGCATTCAGGAGCGAGTGAAGCCCAGATTTCCCTTTTTGAACGAGAGCGTCCTGGTGAAGATGCAAACACCCCCGAGTTCACCACTTTCCTTGAAATTACTGACAACGGGTGTGGAATGAACTCTGCAGGCTCCGCCGCATTGAACGAAGACAAGCGGAACAGCGACGGCAAAAAGTCCGACCGATCTGGCCCACCGCAGGGCGGCGTGGGTCTTATCGGCATGCAGGAGAGAGTCAAGTTACTCTCCGGCACGTTTCGGATTATGTCGGAACCGCTAAAAGGGGTTATCATTTCTATTACGTTGCCAAGGAGAAGAGCATGAACAGGAACAACCCAAATACTACCGCTGGGAGTTCACCACAATCTCGAGTAATTGACGAGTCAGCTAAAGCCATTCGCGTGCTTTTGGCAGACGATCACGCTATCGTGAGAGAAGGATTCAAACTCCTCATCGAACGCGACCCCTCCCTGACTGTCATTGGGGAAGCAAAATCCGGCGAGGAGGCAATTCAACTAGCATCCACCTTCCTCCCGGATGTTATCCTCATGGATATCACAATGAAGGGCCTCAACGGTCTGCAGGCCGCACATACCATCCTTATGCAGCAACCCGAAATCAAAATCATTGTCTTGAGTATGGCAGATAACGATGAGTTCGTTCAACACGCCCTGCAGATTGGCATTCATGGCTATGTGCTCAAGGAGAGCGCCTCTCAAGAGGTTATACGAGCAATCAAAGAGGTCGTTTGGAATGACAATCCTTACTACAGTGCGGCCATCCAAAAGAAAGCTCTCAAAATTGCGCAGGCTCGCGTCACAAGGAAGAACCCCGATGAAGGTAACCGGGACGTCAACCTTACTCCGAGAGAACTGGAAATCCTCCAGCTCGTCGTCGAAGGAAAAACCAACGTCGAAATCGCGAAAGCCCTGTTCATCAGCGCCAGCACAGCACAGAAGCATCGACAACATCTCATGGATAAGCTCAATATACATGATCGTATCGGCCTGACGAGATACGCCATTCGGAGAGGTATCATTAGGGCTTGATCAAGGCGCAGAATACTCCCCATTGACGAGATTGGTGAGAACTCACAGTCATCCATTAATAGAACCTCTAAACGGAATCCCTCCGTTATAGAGTCAGCACCGCCTGACGTACCTCGCACTATTCCCCGCGGAGCGTGCGAAGCTGCTGCGTCTTAGTACCCTCCCCAGAGTATACCATCCAACAATAACGTACCCCTTCAGACCATCAAGAAATGATCCCACAGCTTATTGCCCGTAATCATTGTCCGTCGTAAGTTTGGTGCAGGGATCCGCCGGCAGGGCTTCTTCGCCCGCCCTCAGGATTCGCGTATCTCCACTAAGTCCTCTAACGACTCGATCGCTCACGGAGGAAAGGCATTTCTACTTGGTCACCGCTTTCAGACACAACGATCCACTCAATGACAGTGCCTCTCCCGTGAAATGCGCAGTCTCCCCGACCGCAGGAAGGCGAGTCCGCCTTTGGGACCCACGTGCTTTGCTGCCCTCCCCAGCAAGACATTGCCCGAAGGCGGACTATTTTTTTTATTCGAACCCGCAGTTCCCTAGTCTTGAGTGGAGGATGTATCGGAGGATGCCGAAAATCCGGCAAAGAGTAGGCAAAATGATTTCTGAAAGGAGCAACCATATGAAAACTCGATTCATTTCCCAGGTGTTCGCTGTTTTCTGGTTGATGTTCCTCCCCCGTGTTCTCTTCTCCCAGTGCGTGCCACCGTTTGAGCAGGGTAGTTGGACTAACATCGATCCCAACACGAGGGGGATTACCCACATCCAGATAGACTTCTCCTGCCACGACGTTGTCCTCTGTGGCGTCGATGCAAACGGAAACGTAAGCTGCACACCACCCGGTCCACCGTTTCAGGTCCACATGTGGGGCAAGTGCAGTCCATCCGATTGCGATTGGGGGACCGTGGACGGCAATACTTATCGCTCTCCCGACGGAACATATTGGGTCTATGCCTTCTTCAATCAGGGTTTCGCTAAACGGTACGTCTATGTAACAGCTTCCAGATTGTATCCTGGCGACCTCTATATGTGGATGTACACTGATTTCACCGATCCGGGCCGTCCCGATTATTCCATGATAAACTGGTTTCACCATTAATCCACATTGACGTCACAAGATTAAAAGGTGAACTATGAAACTCAAAACATTATTGCTTCTCGGGCTGCCAGTCCTCTTTATCGGATGCGTAAAAAATGATACCAACCATCAGCAAAAAAATTCCGCGATGCTCCTCGATTCGTCCTACACCGGAGATAAAAATGCCACCGTCGTTCATGCAGGCGATACGCTTCGTATGACCGAAACCATGAAATCCTTCGCGGAGAATCCGAACATTATGCAAGCTGATCTCGACGCTGTAAATAGAACACCGAGCAAAGAGGTACAATATGTGAAGAAGGGTGATACCCTGAGGATTAGCGAGGTCTTTAATAAGAAGAGGAAGAGATAACTTCAGGCCTATCGCGAATCTTGGCAAATATTCTCGTCAAACGAAATCACGGAATGGAGGAGTTCTCAAACGAGAATCGATGGAATGCGAAGGATGATTTCGACTATTCCAACACATGAAGGATTTTAAGATCCATGCCCCAGGGAATCCCAATTCGCGTACTAATCGCTGACGACCACACCATCGTTCGCCAGGGCCTCAGAGCCCTTCTTGAACGTGAGGAGGATATCCAGGTGGTCGGTGAGGCCGGAACCGGGAATCAAACCATTGACAAAGTCGTCGAAATCCGCCCTGCCGTCGTCCTCATGGACGTTGCAATGCCCGATCTCAATGGCCTCCAGGCTTCAAGCCAGATCGCCAAGCTTGTGCCGGAGGCCAAAATTATCATTCTCTCAATGACAGCTGATGAGGATCTCGTAAGACATGCACTGGACATTGGCGTCCGCGGCTACGTGGTAAAGGAATCCGCCGCCAACGAGCTCATCACCGCCATCAGGGAAGTTGAAAGGGGAAACGCATTCTTCAGCCCCAGCGTCAGCCGTATCTTGTTGGAAATGAAAACTGTAAGACCATTACGTCCCTCCCTGACCTTGCGGGAACGCGACGTTCTACAACTGATCGCAGACGGAAAAACAAACAAAGATATCGCTGCCATGCTCTCAATAAGTACCAAAACAGTGGAGAAACATCGGCAGCAAATTATGGATAAGTTGAACCAGCACGACGTCGTCAGCCTGGTAAACTACGCTCGCGACCACGGCTTGGTTAGTTAGGCGAACCGAATAAATCGAAGTTCCTGCCATCGCCTTTGATATATCTCATTTAGCCGGGTGTTGAAAAATCGCTCCTTGCCTCGACCTTCAGCTCAGCCCTTGTGAGCCTTAGTCCGCGCCTTGCCACGAGCTTCAGCTTGCTTCTTGCCACAAGCTTCAGCCTGCTCCTTGCCGCCCCGCTATTTGCCACGAGCTTCAGCTCGTGGATAAAGGTTCCAAGCCTGCCGATGGGTTTCAACCCTTCATTTCCTTCTTGTTCTAGCGCTCCGGTCCCTATGTATTTGCGCCCCTTCTTAAACGACAAAAAGGCCAGGGCAAATCAAAAGCGTTCTTTCACAGCCTTTTAGTCGAAATCTCTGGGGTGTTGGCTATCCGCACGGATGGTCAATACACTCGGATCCCTCTAACTACTCATCCTGCTTATCTTGGATCCATTCAATACAGCTGTCGCGCTTCCCCTGGGGTCTTTACCTACCTCAGGTGTAGTAATTCACCCCATTGCTACCCTGAATTCATTAGTTTATATTCCACTGGCGTCTAAAGCACATTTCCCGATGTCATCATCCAACAGGCGCGGGGAGCTTTTTGCACATTTGGGAGCATTCAGCCATACTACATGCAACCCAGATCGGACCCGCTCCACGTTTATACAAGGAGACGCGACCTTCGGTTTCTCCGTTAACATCTGATTTCAGTAGCTCATTACTTTATACTCGTTCGCTGGAAAATCCAATGAGCTGCAATTTCAAAGAAAGGAGAGCTAATGTCATGCCCACTTGTCCATCATGCACAATATCCAATAGACCCTATCGAGCGCGTGCCCTACTCCGCTATTCCGCAATTTTATTATTTCTCCTCCCGCTTGTTGCTCAAGGGCAATCGAATCTTGAAGATCTAAAGTTCACCGGCACATATCGAAAAACCTCCAAGACGTCAATCGTGAGGATGAAAGACAATAAGGTCGCCCCGTATGAACACTTCTCAACTCTCACCAAGCTGATGAAATTCTTCGCTAAGACCAACGACGATGCCATGAGGCAGAAGTACCCCAATATTAGTGATGTCGAACCAGAGATGATGCGAACACCTGATGAGTTGAAGAATGTCGAAGTCGTTGCCTACATCTATGGTGCCAAGTTCGAAAGCGATAATGATCTCCACGTCATTCTCTCGAGTTCATCCAAAAAAGGCAAAGGCGTCTTTCTGAACACGGAGGTTTCTGGGCTCCCTGATCAACCTGGCGATAACTATGACTCCCTCAAAGCGGCCCGCCATGCATTCTTGACTCTCTTTTCAGACAAGACGTTTTCAAAGGGTGACTATACCCTTCTTGGCTTTAAAAAAGTCCGCGTGCGCGGCTCAATCATATTCGACGCAGATCATCATCCGGGCTGTAAGTCCTGCCCCGGCCCAAAGGATGCAAAACCCCAGACAGTCTGGGAAATTCACCCGGTTACGGGCATTGAATTTGTCGGAAGTCCCGGACATTGATCAACTTCCGCCCCCCGGATATGACAACTAGAAATTAAAATGTGAAGTCGTCAATGCACATCATTTCTTCACAACACTCAAACTACATACTGAATTGGTCCTGCACCCGCGGTCACCAATATCCACTCTTGGTGTACGCATACCCTCCGCTGCTGCCCAACAGCTTAAATCAATTTACACACACCTCGGGATTCCAGCCTTCCTGGATTTCTATCGAGAGGCATATTTTCAAGGGAGAGTTCCAATGAAACCCACGTCCTTTTTTTCAATTATTCTAATTCTATCGATTCGGTGTGCAGTCATTCCCGCTCTTGCATCAGAACCAGCAACAACACCTAAAGATAGCGCTCGCGGCGTGATTTGCATTACCCCAACGTTTCATCTCGACTTCATAGGACATGAGGTCGTTGAACTGACAATGATAGCAGGCCAAAAGGATGGTGACTTCGAGGTGTGGATCGAGGGTCACCCTATCGCAGAGGATTCTTATGTGCAATTTAGGAGCTCAGGTTCATTCTCGTCCGATGAGCAATCCTCAAACCTTCCCTGCTTTGGACATTTTCAGATCTCGAAGGTTACTGGTAACAACCCGGCTCTATCTTCCGAGGCATTGTCTTATGACAGTTTGCCATTAACGGTAAACCTAAGACCTCGCCAGATCGAATTCTTGAGTGGACGGGGACAGAAGATCAGCACCACGAGCCTCTTTGCAAGCCTGTGCCCGAGCGACGTCTACCACACGCTAAAACTGTATTTGAGCAATGATTCTCTGAACCTCGGAGACAGCGCCTCGATCGCCGTCGAAGATTCACAGTTTATAATCAACGGTCAGAAATATGGCACTCAAGAACGCCTGCTACTGGTCGCTGTGAAGACTGCAAAGGGTACCAAGGGACAACTGGATAAAACTAACAATCTGCTGCCTATCGACCGCGCTCGTGTATCCGGCGAGAGGGATAGCGTGCCAACGCGCTTTTCCATCAGGGACGCACATCGCCTGGTTCCCAGCACCGCTATCGAGACGGTCCATGTCAGAAATGGTGTAGGGAAGGAATTCTACCGGCTCAGCAACTTCCTGTTGTACCGGAGCGAGGGGTACGTGGTCGTGAGATATAGAGCCCTGCAAAAAGCATGTCCGGAATGGGACGAGGGGACGGAAATAGTCTCCGTTCTTGAAAACAAATCTCTTTCAGTGAATGCCGGACTACTGTTCGGCCTTGGTGTGTCCGGCAGCGTCAAGGGATATCCAGAGGTCTCCCTCGACGCTCAAACAGAGTACTTGTCACTTCTCACCGGATTTACTGAGCTAAGATATACGTCCATCGCAGCTCTCGAGAGTGTAAAAACCTCTAACAAAGACAGCGCTTTTTTCAACCCATTTCAAGCCGGTGGCGGAGTCTTTAACGCTGATGTCGGCTTTCTTATCCATCCATGGGATAAAGAGTATCAAACGAGCGCACTTTCTGTCCTTCTGGGCGCCGGTTTCAGGACATTCGCCCAATCAGGGATATCAAAAGTATTCGATCGCCCGCGGGCCTTTGCAGGCGTTCACTTCGATATTCCAGCCTTCAACCTCCACAACTCCGCAGACAAACTTAATCATCCTAGCGGATATTTTGAGGTTGGATACTCTTACGATGAATTCTGGCGGGTCGATTCAGCGAACCAGCGCTTGTTCTATCAACCGCGAAGAATCTTTTTCGAGGGACAGATTGAATTGACCCCTGGAGGTGCAGGAAATATTCCACTCCAGTTCTATCTCGAGGGCGATATCCCGATCGAACATTTCACAGGGGGCCTTATGGAACTGAATTTTGGGATAACAGCTGGAATCGATGGCAAAAAAATTTCTGATTTCCTTACCAGCATTGTGAATATTTTTTAGAGAAGCAGCCCCTTCGATGACAATCAGGCCGCCATATCTGTTCGAAGCAATAAGACCCGTTTTCTTATCTGACCTGTGTCTGCCTCCTCGAAAGGGCAAAAACCTGAAAGATGGAGAAGTGAGCATTCGAAATGATCCTCGGAACCAATCCACAAATCATCCGATCACGGTTCTCTGGAGATTATCGCGGATCCATCTTTTCGATGTGTTGAGATGAACTAATTTTAGAAAAGGATTCACACCATGACCAACGAAAAAAAGTGGGACAAGCTGGAAGTAGCATCGATTGCGGGAACTGTCGTGCTGACAATAATCGCAATCATTGTTGCTAATACTAGCATTAAAACCGAGAATTACTTTCTCCTGGCAATTTCCATGGGCGCGTTGGGCGGTTTACTCCACGAATTCGCTCAGAGTGGCGGAAAAATTCTCTTTTTCAAGAAAGGTGAAGATGGATTTTATCTTGGTTCCGTCGCAGGGATGGTACTGGGTATCATTGCCGCCATATTAATGATCAAGGGTCGCCTCAGCGTTCTCGAAAACCCAAGCATGGATGTTGATGTGTATGATCTATCCATTGATTTTTTTCTGGCGGGATTGGGACTAAAAGGGGTCGCTGAGGCGGCCTCCGGTCATTTCGTTCAGTCAAAAGAAAAAAATGAGGGGGAATAGATATGAAACGAATATTGAACTTTTCGATCTTGCTTTCTTTCCTAATCGGGTCCTACTCCAATGCTCAAAAAGTCTTCCATGACTGTGGTATGGAGGGGAATGCAACGAGCGAAAGTGTAAAAGCTCTGAACCGGGAAAAGAACCGCTACACTTTTCCCACGATCGACAACATGGACACTACGATCACCCTCCACGATATGTTGGCCGAGGGGAGTGACGAACATCGCTTCACAAGCACTACCGCTGTTCAGGTCATCGGTTATGTCGTGGGCGTAAAGAAAGGTACCATCGAGAGCTGCAATTGCAAATCGAAAAGAGATGAAGATAGAGACACACATATCGAGATTGTCGGCAATCCCAGCGAAACTCGTGCAGCCCGGCGTGTCATAGCTGAGGTGACTCCGCGCCTGCGGGCGATCATGAAAGGAAAAGGAATTGATTGGACGCTCGTAGGTCTAAGGGAAAAATTCCTCCATAAATGGGTCAAGATCGAAGGGTGGCTCTTCTTCGATGCTGAACAGGTTGCAAGTTCGTTCAATACAAACCCTGACGGGGACAATATCTGGCGAGCCACGGCATGGGAAATTCACCCCATAACCGGAATTAACCTCGTCAGCCAGTCCCAGTGATCGTTGTCCATGTTCAACAATGCTATCCTCAAAACGAAGGGAGAATTATATGCTCACGAATAAGAACCTGAGCCTCATTATTTCATTTCTTACACTCCGGAGATTAATCGGCATCCTCGGTATGCTCCTGCCTCTTGCTTGTCTGATCGGCGGCAGCTGGCTGACATGCCGGCCTGTAATGGATTCCATTAGCTCATACTACCATTCTAATATGCGCGACATCCTTGAGGGCCTGCTAATCGGAGTGTCTATCTTCCTCTTGACATACAAGGGGTACGAAACTCGCGACTCCATCATGGCAACCCTCAGTGGTATCGCAGGGTTGGGCATTGCTCTGTTTCCCTGCAGTTCGCCGTTTCTGCCATTGTCGGCAGTTGGGATCTTCCAAATCACTCCCCCGGTAGCCGGATACCTCCACTACGGATCATCTGCCCTATTCTTTATTCTCCTCGGAGTCAATTCGTTTTTTCTCTTTACCCTTGGCGACAAAGCACACTGGACAAAAAGGAAGTCCATCCGCAACGGCATCTACCGCGCTTGTGGAGTAATCATTTTCCTATCGTTGGCCACCCTCCTGATACTCAGATTGACCCTCGGCTCAGATGGACTCGGAGCCACCGCCTGGACGCTTGTTTTCGAGACCGTGATGCTTCTCTCCTTCGGCGTTTCCTGGCTGGTCAAAGGTGAGACGATCTTCAGGGATAGGCCCGGCGAAAACTTTAGAGCCCTTACAACAGATTAGCGGACTTCACGGAACCGTTACATAGATCCACACACATAACCCTGGATATTTCTATCGATGGCGACGTGCTCGGATTGTTGCTTCCTGGCTCTTCGACGAGAAGTATAATGGAAGGAATGAGATGAACCCAACGCAACCACCTGTGTTTGGCCCCATCGCCCTGTCCCTGTCAGGCGGCGGCTACCGTGCTGCCGCGTTTCACCTCGGTACTCTCGCCTACCTGCACCACCTCAATCTCTTGAGGGATGTCGGGATCCTCTCAACCGTCTCCGGCGGCACCCTCGTGGGTATGAAGTACGCACTCTCTCTGAAGGAGGGCGAACCGTTCGACAAATTCTATGACGACTTCTACTCGTTCATGCGGGATGTCAACCTCAATAAATTTAGCCTCCAGAAAATCGGCGATCCTGCCGCCACAAAAACCCTCAGGTATCATGACCTTGTTACCGCCTTCGCCGAAACATACGATGAGCGCCTTCTCCGGAATGCAAAGTTCGGTGTCTTCTGGGATGGCAATCCGATCCCTCTCAAGGAAATCATATTCAACTCAACCGAGTTCAGGACAGGCATCGCATTCCGTTTCCAGAAGAGCCAAAATGCACAGGCCAAAATAGGCAACGGAAACGTTTCCATCGCTGAGGACATCGCCAAACAAATCCGCCTCGCAGATATCGCCGCCGCCTCAGCCTGCTTCCCGGGGGGATTTGAACCGCTCGCGTTCCCCGGCGACTTCTCCTGGCCCGGCGACGTTATTCCCGGCGAATTGAAAAGCCAATTCAAAGAACAGGTGGCGCTGATGGATGGCGGGGTCTACGACAACCAGGGTATCGACGGCGTTATGAACGCAGTCGATCGCACGGGCCTTAAGCTCGGTATGTTCATAATTTCCGACACCGACAAGTCCCAGGATAATCTCTACCGGTTCCCAAAACCAATCAAAAAGAGCTGGATCACTCTTGGCCTCCTCAACCTCCTCTCCACTGGCTTCTTCTGGCTTTCGGTCATCACATTTTTCGCTCTGGTCTGGGAGTTTTGGAATCACAGCTCAATTGGAATCGGCGAAAAGTTTTTCTTATACCTCTTCCCCGCCCTCTTGTCCCTGTCGGCAGCAGGCATTACCTTCTGGATCCGGAAAACCATCAAAACCGCATTTCTAAACAAAGTCCCGAACGTCGGAAGCGAGAATGTATGGAAAGATATTAAGAGCCTGTCCATCGACCAGGTCACCTCCCTGGCTGAACTCCGGATCACCTCACTGTTTGCACTCGCAAGTCGTGTCTTCATGAAGCGGATTCGCGGCCTTGTCTACGCCCAGGTGTACAGCGATAACAAATACAAGGACATCCGGGTGTCGAACCTGATCGACGACCTCATCCGCCCGCAGAAGCAGCAAGTCGCCGAAATCCTGCGTCCTTCCACCTCCATGATAAAAATCGCCACCGGCGCTGCCGCCATGCCGACAACGCTCTGGTTCGATAACCAAACCCAACAGGATACTCTCATTGCATGCGGGCAGCTCACAACCTGCTATAATCTCCTCGAGTTCATAATCCGGAAATATGGGCAGGACGAGTCCACGTACCCCTCTGCCATTAGAGTACTCTACAGGATGGTAGTCGAAGATTGGATTGCGTTAAAGGTGAATCCCTTCTCTTTATTTCACAAGAGATCCTGACACCGACGTGACGTCATTTTGACAATACCCGCTCAATTTCGTATGTTAATTTGTATTCCATCAATGAGGGAAGCGATCCAGGTTGTTCCTTTATAGCCCATTGACGTAAGAGCGTTGGTGGGCTTTGCTGTTTTTCCAGAAAGAGCCAGCAAAGATGCGCGACAGCTTTATTACAGACGTTCCGCAGCCATTCGCTCCGCAATCGGATTCGCGATTCGTGCTTCCCGCGCGGCGTTAGGCACAAGTTGAACCACATCGTTCCACAAACCCATAGGCTTTTACCATGACAAATGAACCCATCATCAATGCGAAGTTCAAGAGATTCCGCGACAGTTTTGGTCTCAACACAATGGCAGACGGCGACGCATTTGAGAGGTTCGTGAATAGTGCGATCCTGACTTCTCACCAACCCGATGCATTCTCCGCAGATGCTGAACTACTTGACAAGATATGCGTTGGTGGGCAGGCAGACACCGGAATTGATGGCATCGCCATCAAAGTGAATGGCGTTCTCGTTCAAGCCAAGGAAGAGGCAAGCGATATAATCCAGACTGCGAAGCGAGCAGGGATAGAATTTGTCTTCATACAATCAAAGTACAAACCACACTTCGACGCACAGGAACTTACGACGTTTATTGCTGGCGTTAGGAACTTTCTCTCCAACACTCCTACCCTGCCAGTAAACGACAAAATAAAGGAGTTTCTGCATTTAAAGGACTACCTGTTGAGCGACGAAGTAGTTTACGACTGGGAGAGCAACCCATCTGTCAGAATGTACTATGTGGCAATGGGAAAATGGAAGGACGAACCACATCACTTGGCCCTAGCAGAGCAAGGGAAAGCCGACATTAAGAGCCTTAATATCTACGACAATGTAGAATTGCATTTCGTGGACAGCGAGTATCTGAAAAGAATCTTGGATAGCAACGAGAACAAATTCACAGCTATTGTCGAGACTATTGACAACATGGAATTGACTCCAGTGACTGGCGTTGAGAACTCCTGTATCGCTCTTTGCAATGCTGAAGAGTTTTCAAAAATGCTTATCACAGAGGAAGGCCTGATACGGAAGAGCCTCTTCGACAACAATGTCCGAGACTATCAAGGTGAGAACACCGTTAATACTGAGATCATTGAAACAATCATCAGAGAGCCGGCCAAGTTTGTTTTGCTCAACAACGGCATCACGATCGTATGTGATGACTTTGTTCCTAACAATCGCAAGCTTAGGATCACGAACCCACAAATTGTCAATGGTTGTCAGACAAGCACTGTAATCTTTGAGGCTCTTAAGAAGAACTATCCGATCACCAATGTTCCCCTAATCATAAGGGTGATTTCAACCAAAGACGCGGAGATATCCAACCAAATTGTCCGTGGCACAAACCGTCAAAACATTGTTTTGGACGAGGCATTCGAGGCCACTAAGGACTTTCACAAAGATCTAGAGAAGTTCTTCAATAGCTATGAGAGTGGTTTGCCGGAGAGAATCTACTATGAGAGAAGATCGAAGCAGTATGCGGGTAACCCTTCAATTAAACAAACGCAAAAGATCAACCTCAGAATCCTAACACAGTACTTTGTGGCAATGTTTCTAAACATGCCGCACAAGTCGTTTCGGCATGAGTCAATGCTATTGCGTGAATATGCCAACATGCTCTTCCAAGAAACACACTCCAAGCTACCGTATTATGTTGCTTCATACGCGTTTGTAAATCTTGAAAAACTCTTCAGAGAAAGGAAGTTTCACCCCGAATTGAGATCGTACAAGGCTCATATACTTATGATGTTCCGTCAGTATATTGCGGGAAACTGCCCCAATCTCAGTTCGGAGCGACCTATCGACGAACACTCGCGCAAACTCCTAGATGTCTTAAGGAGTGAGCCTCAGGCATATCAAGCATTTGAAAATGTCGCGACTCTGTTGCGATCTTGCATGCAATCATGGGTTCGAGACTTTAACAGAAGTCGTTTTGCTATGAAGGACGTCGAGGACTTCACAACCTTTATCTTGAAACGAACTCAAGAAGAATCTGCCGCACCTAAGCAGCCCATAGCAATCGAGGCTGAATCCATCTACCGAGGGGTGGTGATTAAAACGTTGATTGACCGATATGGTCAGCCATGTGGGTTCATTAGAAAGTTTCCGAATAATATCTTCTTCCACTCCAAGGAATGTGCGGGCCTCGATTTCGGTAGGCTTGAGGGAAAAGTGGTTGATTACAGAATCAGAAACAGCCCCGTCGACGGTCGTCCGCACGCTGTCGACATTGTGATTAAGACTTGATTAGGTTCAACCTGCGCCTAACACCCCGCACTACGTCGCGCACTCATTTGTAACGGCAAGATCAAAGCAATGTTTGGCGCAACAAATGGTGTGCGCTCAGCGGCTCACACATCTCATAGAAAACCGATGTGCTCGACGCTACGTGGTATGGCGAAATGTGATCCGTTCATTGCCGTCAGCGCGAAGATGGTAAGCCAGATGGTACAGGGCGCCGCGGACTCTCCGGGCGCTAAATCAACAACAATAGGAGGTCGGTTATGAAACATGGAATGGACCGCAGAGATTTTCTAAGATATTCTACCGCAACTGGTGCGCTCCTGATGATGGGGGAAGGCTTGAAGAGTTCCGTGATAGCACAGGAGGCAGCAAGGATTACCGAGGTAGACAAACTCACCATCTGGGTGGTGACTGACAATTATTACGATGCGCTGAGGCCGGACACCAAAATCGCCAAGCGATTTCGTGCGGCGCCCGGCAAGTCTATCCATGCTGAGCACGGCCTGGCGTTTTATGTGGAGACAGTGGTTAATGGGAAAGTAAGTGCATGCATGTTCGACTTCGGACTCGACTCAGTGGGCGTCGTGAACAATCTAACATTACTGGGACTTGACCTGTCAAAGGCGAATGCCTTCGGCTTGAGCCATGGCCACTTCGATCACTGGATGGGCGCTGCAAGTATTCTGAAACAAAATCAGCCTCGAATTGCTGCAGGGACGCCATTCTACGTGGGCGAGGAGGCATTCGCCCGAAGATATGCACTCCTTCCGGGACGTACTGAACCCGATGATCTCGGCCAACTCAGCAAAGACGAGATTGAAGCTCTTGGGCTGAAGGTTGTTGAGGTGAATAGCTCAACGCAGATCATCCCGGGTGCGTACTTCACTGGGAACATAGCGAGGGTCACGGCATACGAGAAGGTGCCGCCGAACATGCTTATCAAACGTACCGAAAAGCTCGAACCCGACGATTTCAGAGGTGAGCAAGCGCTAGTCTGCAATGTGAAGGGAAGAGGGCTCGTGGTGCTTTCTGGCTGCGCCCACGCTGGCATTGTCAACACCGTCAAACACGCGCAGACAATTTCAGGCATAGAAAGAATCCACGCCATAATGGGTGGGTTTCATCTTATAAACGCAAAACCTGAAATCATTCGCAATACCGTGGCCGATATCAAGGCCATGAAGCCAGACTACATTGTTCCGATCCACTGCACTGGATTCGAAGCTATCGTCGCCTTCAGCAGGGAAATGCCCGACGAATTCACTCTCAATACCGCCGGGTCCCGGTACACCTTTGCCGCGTGAAGAGGGAAAAAGAGAATTGCCCGCAACGGCGAAGGGACGCTCGCTAACTCTCGAGCATGCTGCGGAGTGGCGCTCTGATCTGATTCTCCCCAAAATGGATTATCGGCTCGAGTTTCAGTATCTTGGGGCAAACAAACTCGGGTTGAATGAGCAAAATCGACAATCTAAGCAAGCTCTTATCACAGGCGATTTCCCATTATTGGCGAACTCGTCAGGCGCAGTCTCAGAAACAGGCCAAGTCAGGCAGAGCCGATCAGGGTGCAAGAAGTGCGGTGACTGGAGGCGCTCAAATGGACGGATTCATCGGCTTGATCACAGATTTAATCATTGAAGCGGGAGCCGAAAAATCCAATATTTTTCATAACAAGCATCTCGAATTGCCAGGATTTTTCCGGCCCACAAAGGAATGGGATCTCCTGATGGTCAAGGACAATCAACTGATTCTTGCGTTGGAAGCAAAGTCCCAGGTTGGTCCATCCTTCGGCAACAACTTCAACAACAGAACCGAGGAAGCAATGGGCAGCGCACTCGATCTCTGGACGGCATATCGAGAGGGTGCATACAATAAGACCGTCAAGCCTTGGCTCGGCTACGTTTTCCTGCTAGAGGATTGCCCGGAGTCGCGCAAACCAGTGAAAGTTCAAGAGCCACATTTCAAGGTTTTTCCAGAGTTCACGAAGGCCTCATACGCGAAGCGCTATGAACTCTTTTGTCGAAAGCTTGTGCGTGAAAGTCACTACAATGTCGCCGCTTTCTTATTATCAAACAAAACCACTGGTCTCAAAGGGACTTACACCGAACCGGCGGATGATCTTAAATTTGACATCTTCGCTCGATCTCTTGTTTCCCAGGTAACAGCCTTCGGGGTCTCGCCAAAATGATGACACCAAAGCAAAACGCACAGTACGAGCCTACAACCCATCGCCTCGTGCAAGGTGATGCGAGGCACATTTCGTTCATCAAGGATGAGTCCGTACATCTCGTGGTAACATCTCCACCATATTGGACACTCAAGAGGTACAATGACAATCCAAATCAACTCGGTCACGTTACAGACTATGAGGAGTTTCTCAGTGAACTGTCCAAAGTGTGGAAAGAGATGTACAGAATCTTGGTCCCAGGTGGTCGTTTAGTTTGCGTCGTCGGTGATGTTTGCCTCTCCCGCCGCTCTTTTGGTAGGCACGTTGTTTTTCCCCTTCATTCCGACATAGCCGTCATTTGTCGTAAGATCGGTTTTGATAATCTAAATCCGATCATTTGGCATAAAATTGCCAACGCCAATTACGAAATAAACAACGGTTCAAAGTTCCTGGGCAAACCCTACGAACCAAACGCGATCATCAAAAACGATATCGAATTTATCTCCATGCAGCGGAAGCCGGGCGGTTATAGACAGCCGACTGAGCGACAACGCAAGTTGAGTATGATTTCCAAGGATGAATACAGCAAATGGTTCCAACAGTTCTGGAATTTAGGCGGTGCATCGACTAAAAAGCACCCTGCTCCCTTCCCAGAGGAACTTGCATACAGGCTGGTCAGGATGTTCTCATTTGTCGGTGATACTGTGGTCGACCCCTTCTGCGGATCGGGCACAACAATGGTTGTGGCTATGAAAGCCGGGCGCAATAGCATCGGAATTGAAATCGACCCCGCGTATTGCAAGATGGCTGAAGATCGTCTTCGAAATGAAAACTCGGATATGTTTTCCACGGCAACTCTCGAGTTCATTTATCCCGCCCAAGAACCCCAACCGAAACTTGCCGTCGGTGACAAGCGAGCGAAATATTCTCCTCGCAAGAAGAAACTCCCTAAGCAACATCTCTAACGGTTGTTCCTCCGACTGTGCCACCACTCCCCATAACAACAGTAACAATAACTCTCACTTCATTGTAAGAAATCATTCTGTTCGTTCCATTGTTTTGCCGCTGGAAAATACGCCCTCTGTCCCGAAGGGATCTTTTTCAGAATAGAAGCAAAACCTTGGCGCTTTGCTTCAAACGTTACCCTCACAAGGTTATACCTTATAAAGGTCCTAACTGCATTTCTGCTTGCGGTCGGCACCGCAGCCAAATCATTTTTTCCATTCAGTTTGGACCATAAATCGGCAGCACTTGGTTTTCGAGTACACTAAAATGCAAACTGGATCACCCCTCGGGGGGAGGGGTGGGCCAGCGGCTTTTCTATTTCTTGCTCGTTAGATTATGAATATATCTTTGCATCTTCTGCTTTGAACCTTCTACTTCATCTCTTGATAGCACACCTTTCTTGAATAGCTTGTCGAGTCTGTATCCATGTTTCTCAAAAATATCCTTGAGAATTGATACATCAAATGAAGTGATCCCCTGAAGTCTGATGAGAAGATCTGAGTAGATCAGAGATAACTTGTCGCTCTCAAATTCGAATCTAACGACATCTTGAATGTTCGATGGTATTACAACAGACTTTTCACTAACGATGATTATCCGATCCTTCGTCAAGTGCCTCATCAAATATCCCAGTTCATGATATACGTTGGGCTTAGAATAGTATTTGCCGTCCGCTTCAATGTCCTTGGTCAGGAGGATAAGGCCGATCGTAGTATCATGTAGACTCAAATACAATTGTCGGGCGAGGAATTCCGACGGCGTCGCTTGCAATATTCTAACTGCCATGATGGGAGGCGCCCTCTTTTCGCTCAAATCGTACTGTAAATACCTTGACAGTTCATCTGCAAATCGGTGAGGAGAGGTTGAACCCCCGGGATTTTTTTCCCAACTGCACGTAATAAACATTGATTCATTGGCAGGGGTTGGGGATAAATCGGCACAATATCGATCTAACGCACGATGGACTCCCATTTTCCATTGACTGGTTTCTTCCTCATTTAAATTGAGATTTTGGCTTCTAATTCTTCGCGCCTTGGATTCGTACTTGATCTGGTAGGGGGGCTTCACCTTTGAAAGAGAGTTCGGTGTATGTGGCTTGTAATTCGTCGCATCTTGACAATCGAGGGTCATGTCAAGATCCCACAGATATCTAAAGTGATCTTCGAAAGCGCCATATGCCATTCCGTCTGACGAATCAACCTGTACAACCGGGGCGAAAGGACGGCAACTTCTCTCCTGCCTTCGTTCTTTTGCCAGTAAATATGCATCGAAGAAAAGCGAATCATTTATGAATAGGCAACATATAGCAGGATAAACAGGTGTAAACCGAACAGATAACGAATTAGGAGCTTCGTCGTCCCATCCTTCTCCCTTCCTTATGTCATCGAAAAGAAACTGAATTTGATCCAACATCGACTTTTGAGTAGCAACATAGTTGGAACCTTTGAATGTGTCCTCGTCAATCGGTCCCACGTTAGTAAAACTGCGAGCATATTGCGGTTCTTGAATCGATGACCTCTCGGCCGTTGACTCAGCTTGTATTCTTGAATAAGCAGAGACAGAGTAAGGGTATTCGAATAATATTCTTACCCTGATAAAGTATCCATCTTCATTCAGTTGTCTGGCCTTTTTGAGCAGTGTCTGCAATTTCCTGAAGAGGTTATGATTTGTATAGACCTGTCCAACATCAAACAATGTAGTCGCAGCTAGCCCCAGAAAATCAATTCGAATAAGCCGAGAATATCTTTTTCCTCTCGTTTTCCGTGCGCCTGAAATGTGCAGGGCTTCTTTTTTGGCCTTACTAAAGGATAGCTTCTCAGACAGGATTTTCTGATAGTTGGCAGATGATCTGTGCTTAAAGAGCTTCATTCCTATTCTCCATGTAATGATCTAAGCTTGTGAAATTCGGTGCGACGAGTGCAGAAGCCACTGAGCTGAACCAGCTGATATCAATTACGCCATGGGCTACAGCTAACGAAATGAAACGTATATTATCACCTTGCCACAAAACACGTGTCGTTGTATGTGCTGTCAGTTCCAAGTACCCGCCGTTCAGCAAATCTATCATCTGTTTTCTAAATCATTCCACTTTTTGTATACCTTCCAAATAGCCTTGAACCTTGAAACGCCTTCTGGATGTAAGTAAGATGAGAAAGCGTTCGTTGATGGCTCGAAGAGGTTTCTGATTTCAGAAGCGTATGATTTCTCAAATCTTGTCGTGTCGATCTTGTTATCAAGGTACTTCGTGCTGGCATTCTCATACGCATTGAGGTAATCTTCGCAAGCGGACTTCTGCCGAAGGATAATGGGCTTCAATCTAGCCTTTTCAACCTCGGATAGTTGGTCAGGTGAGCGGCCTTGAGTTATTTCCTCAGCAGCAGAACAAATATCCTCGAAGCGTATGCGTACCGCAGTGATGTCGCGTCGTAACTCGTTTTCCGCTTGACCGATTGCAATAGCGTTGGCACGCCTCGCGTGTTCGTTTGCTGTAGAAGCGTTCTTTGCCGCTTCAAGGTTACTATGGTGCGCCTTATGGGCATAGTAGAATGAGACAATGGCTGAAACTGCCGCTACAAACGCAGAGATAGTTTCTGCACTCATAATTTGATCTCCGCAAAGAATGTTGCCCAATAGTTGGCAAGTGCGACGAAGTTATCGTTGCTCGCCTCCTTGACCATGATCACCAGTGTGTCTGGCCTTTTCAAGCCAAGGATTTCAGCGGCAACCTTGAGAATCTGATGCTTCTGCTCGTCAGATAAGGGCTTGTTGTCAATGGTATAACGCATTAGGTCCACGTTGATCTCTTTGAGCACAGCAAATATACGTCTTCGCTTTTCCTGTTGCCTCTCCGACTCCTTCATGAGACTGCCAGACTTGGCAAATGAACTTTCTGAAATCGACGACCGGATCCGCCTAGAGTAATCCTCTGAAATCTCTCTAAATGTTGCCATTATAAATTCTCCTCATGTTACATGAATTATTTCGCCGTTGGCGGTTGCACAGCGAAGCACACGGCTGCGGACGCGTGCGACGGAAATGACATCGCAAACCGAATTCGTGTACTCACATGTTTTGTCACAAAAGCAGAGCTTCATTACATTCTTGCTGCTGCCATGTGACGCTTCCCAATGGATCTCTTTCAGATATCCCACCACCAGTTAGACCTGTACACTGTAACACCCTTGTCCATCCATGTTCTCTTCTCCCACATATTCTTACGCGGATCACCTCCGAATTTTGCTTGGTCAGATAGTTTTTTGTAAACCTCTTCGGTAATGTGGGTGGGATAGTTGACATCTCCCAGTGCGCTGAGCTTTGCCGCATAATTTGCTGCACGACCAACCCAGACTAGGTCGTTTGCATTTCGAATTCCAGTTCGAGCAATGAGCAGCGAACTCGTATCGATCCCGACTGAGTGGCGGAGTTTGTAGGCAGTATTGGGATAAGACTCCTTGAGAAGGGAATTGATGTCTCGGACAATGGCGTTGATTTGCAACGCCGATCTGGCGGCCGACGTGTTTTTTGAAGTGCCGACAAATACAGCCATGACACGGTCACCATCAAAAGCAGTAATTTCACCACCCCTCTCTCGAATCACACGGCATGAACCAATCAGGTATGCCTTGTATATCTCGGCAGCAAATGAGTGCTTATAGCTATCCACAAGGACTGTCGAATCGGCCATGTCCGCATACAACACCGTTGCATCGAGTTGCACACCCTCGTTGCCCAAACTTATGTCTTCTGTATCGGGAACAATCCGACCTTCGCGGGTCGTCCACTTTTCTTCGAAAATTGCCCGAATCTCTTGCAGTATTTCTTCACCTGTCATACCCAATCTCCTTGTTATCGGGGTCCGTGCATATTGATAAGGCGTTGAATATGTTGTTTGACGGACCGCAATCGTCGATTTAAGCTTTTGCGACCCCGTGGTTGATATTGAAGTCTAGTGACGCCCAATAAGTCTGTCGGAATTTTGATTTCCACACCAGACGGACACACAAAATACGTCCGATCTCTATGAAGTGCGCCCATGAATAGCCCAAGTTCGAAAATTGCATTATCCCGAGGTGATGCTCTGACAGTTCCACGACTCTTGGTCATATCGTCGGGCGTGAGAACGATTATCGCAAAATCAGACTCTAATGTAAGCTTTATCAATTCTTCAATTGCAGTGCTCGACGCTTGGAAAACACCTTGTGACCAGAGTATCGGTACCACCGGCAGACGATTGAGATATCTATGAATCGATTGAGCGACCTCGAGTCCTTCAGAGGATGAGCCAATGAAAACCGTCGGTTGGCTTCGAGGAATTGGAATGAATTTGCTTCTCTCTCTTAAGCGATCAGCTAACTTGACTGCAATTGACCGCCACAATTGTGGATTTCTCGAGGCCAGTCTTGTGAATTGTGAATCGGTCATCTTTGCGCAAGTGCAATTATCGCGAGCAATCAATGACGCGCTTCGGCGGGCCGCGGTATCCACCATTGCCATTTCCCCCACATGTTCACCGGCGCCTCGTGTAGCAATCTCCCTATCGTTAATTCGTATAGAGAGTGTGCCACCCAGAATGAAATAAATATCAGACTCCAAGTCACCCTGGTTTGCAAGGCATTCGTTAGGCCTGAGGTCTATTAGTTCAACTTGGTTCGATACCCTGCGCGCAAGAGAAGGATTTCCAGAAAAGAGACCTTGGCGCAAGAGAGCTTCGCTCAGCCTAGCCCTGCCGTTTCGGCCAGCGTAACGTGTAATCAAAGTTGGACTACCCTTTGTATTCCTCATACAGGAAAGGGTCCATATTCGTAATTTCCGTCAAGAAGTTCGCCTTATCAATTGCCCTCTCGTACTCGAATGACCTGCAGTGGGCACGACATTACTGGTCTTCATCAAGCCCAAGGATTCTATCGCAGTAATCGCTTCCATGCGTAGTGCACCAGTTGCTCACCAAGAGATACGCCCTATCAAAATCAAACATCTCGTTTGAGGTCAAGACGACTGGCGACCAAAGATATTTCTTCGCATTGTCCGGGCAACCGCAAGACCACATTACGAGATCGTTCTGAATATTACTGAAGAACCTGTCCGATACTAGCAGTTGATTGTTTTGAGACTTGGAAGCGAGTTTAGCGGCCATATTCACTGGCCTCCCTGCCCAAACCTCATTTTGCTTATCCGTTCTGCCTCGATACCTCTTTAAGCCGAGTTTCCTAACAAGGACGACTTTTTGATCTATTCCTATATGGCATCCGATACTCACGCCAGTATCCTCTATGATTCTTGGGATACAGACTTCATTAGCGAACGTCTTAAACGTCACGGCTGCAGCAATCGCGCGGTAAGCTTGGTTCTTGTCGAAAAGGGCGAATGCCCCATCACCTCGAACCTCTATATATGGCGCTTCAAACCCGCTGAATAATTTGACAGCGCTTCCCGCGAACAGTTGATATGCGCCCGCAGTGGTTTTATCGTGTGAATCGGCGCTCAGTTTTGTAGAATTTTGCATATCCACGAAAACACAAATCACGTCCGGAATACGAAGCCATTTTTTTGGATCCTCAATTGGAATATCGACGGTGTCAGGTATTGATGCCGCTTCCTCGATGGTGCGACCCTTATTATAGATCGACACCTGTTCATCGATGATTGCGCGAAAACGTTCGGGTAGCTGGGTCGTGGAAATCATCTGATTGTTATCCCTTGAGTTGATAGAAGGAAAACAGTGCGATAAGCCAAACTGGTATTGCTGCGTACAATGCAACCATGGATCGACGGGTCCAAAGATGTTTTTGCCATGCAATCTGCGAATTCCTATAGCATTGGCCGATGAGATCCTCCACGTATTCGGATTCCGTCATCATGTGGACAGCATTCCCGTAGCCCTCTAACGTGTGTCTTGTGATCGCCCCAAAAAATAAGAGTGAATTCCCTGGTCCACTTGTCCTCGGAATTGTGGAAAAGGACAGAAAAAGGATGCTCAAGATAAGTAAGGCCGAGGGGGGGACAGAACAGCACAAAAGCGACGTTGTCCACAAACGCGGCGAAGGGATCAGGACTACCAATGCACCCAACATGGCGGTGTCAATTGCTACTATCGTACTCGCCTTTGAATCAGCCGACGAGATGAGTCCAAGTACACGGCTCAAATTATCTTGAAGATATTGAACTTTGTCCTTCTCTTCCATCATTAAAACTCTCTGTGCCCCGCAAGACTAACGATCATTTCCTATTAAGCAAAGTCTATAACCCACGTCAGACAATCAGGGAGTCACTGCTGCTGCTCTTAGTTGCGCTTGCCCCTTATTGATAGACCTCAGAATTACAGATTCGAATCAGTGGCATGCTCTGCTTTTTTCTCTTGAATTCGAGGCCATCTCCATCTCCAAAGGACGGCCTCGTTTGTGATAATTGAGATAGATAGAATCAGATAGACTACCCATTCACTGCCGAGTTCTCGATTTCGTACCAAGACCAGGTATGCGGCCGCAGCAACCGCCAAGAAAAAAAGCTGAAGGCAATGAAGTAACATATGTGGTCGACTGGTGTAATATTTGATCAACTGTGAGTCGACACCAGAAGCCTGACGCCTGGCCTTCCCGACCAAATTTCGTATGACAACGTGATCCCCTATTGATGCCGCTAGAACAACTGCAGCCATCAGTGGAATAAAGATCGCGACACTTCCAATATTGCTGACCATGGCAGCAAATGACACTGCAATGAGAATGCCGATGACATAGGCTCCAATCCTTTGAGCGGCTGTGATATGTCTGCCGAGCTGTTTATCGACCTCCTCTGATTCGTAGGCATCCCAACCTAGCCATCCGAGAAGCCAGACTGCAATTAGGACAAGTATGATGACTACAGTAATCTGATTGGTTAGTCCAGAATTCCATATAGGGCTGATACTCTGCATGCCCAACTGGATGAAACCGAACCCAAGTAGCACGGTTAGGGAAACAATGAAAACTGTTCTGAGATAATCATGACGTTTCATAGCAGTACTCCTACTGAGTTTGTAAAAGACATTCGCAGCACAGTTACTAAAGCGCACAAGGTAGTCGCAAACAATCCGTTCCACGTCTGTAGAACTTCCTCAGTCAACAAGGACTCCACGTGCAATTAATAAGAATAGCCACCCCATCCCTCCTCTTACTCGTCACCCTAAAAATCAGTAATCTCTTTACCTGGCTTCGAGGTTTTTGTAGCTATCTGCCCCACTTGTGGCCAGTTTGTTTTCGGCGCACCATGATACGACTTTACCTCGTTCCACGCAATGGGGTGATCTACTACTATGAGGGTAGGTAATCACCTACCACGATCCCCAAAATCGTCCGCATTGTGCAAAACGAGCCAATCGTCGAATCCAGGCCGTCACAATTGATCTTACACTCTCATCTTATAGTTCACTGCCGAATTGCCGTAGGAAATTTCTTATCCACTGTGCAGATATCTGCAAGCCTCCACTCCTCCCTTGATTACCTAAACATTTTTTCCGATATTTCTTCTCAGTTTCCTGTGAGGAACCGCAAGATTCGGATTGAATCAGCAATCCACGAGGATGGAAGTTTCATTGAAAACCCGAACGGAAAGGAGATATCTGATTTTCTCAATCGCCCGTCGGGTTTTTTCATTTATTGAAATGGATGATCACTGAAGCTGATACGTGCCGGTTGTATGTGCTTCCGAAACTCAATGAAGCCGGATGGGAGGATGAACCGCATTCCATTACGGAACAGCGCTCCTTCACAGACGGCCGGATCATCGTTACAGGCCATACCGTCAGGCGGCAATCTCAGAAACGGGCCGATTATCTCCTCCGGTACACTCGGGATTTCACTCTCGCTGTCGTAGAAGCAAAAGCTTCCTATAAATCACCTTCCGACGGCCTTCAGCAGGCCATGGACTACGCCCAGATTCTCGGATTGAAGTTTGCCTATTCCACCAACGGTATCGGTATTGTCGAATTCGATTTCTTGACCGGCCGGGAAAGAGAGCTCTCCGCATTTCCGACACCTGATGAGCTTTGGGCGCGGCTCAGGGGTTCAGAGGCAATCAAGGACGAGGCGATCCCGAAGATTTTGAGCCCGTACTACCATCTGACCGGAAAGACCCCGCGGTATTATCAGGACATTGCCATTAACGAGACTGTCCGGGCTATTCTCGATGGCAAGCGACGTGTGCTTCTCACAATGGCCACGGGAACCGGGAAAACCGTCGTCGCCTTTCAGATCTGCTGGAAACTCTGGTCCTCGAAATGGAATTCAAAGGGTGACCCCACCCGCAAGCCGCGCATCCTCTATCTTGCCGATCGAAATTTCCTCGTTGACGATCCGAAGGATAAGATTTTTGCACCATTCGGTGATGCCAGGCACAAAATAGAAGGTGGCGTCTCTGTCCTGAGCCGTGAGATGTACTTTGCGACGTATCAGTCTATTGCCAAAGACGAACACCGTCCCGGCCTTTACAGGGAATACCCCCCTGATTTTTTTGACCTTGTCGTTGTGGATGAATGCCACCGGGGCAGTGCCCGTGACGATAGCAACTGGCGGGAAATATTGGAGTACTTCGAACCTGCCTTCCAGCTCGGTATGACAGCCACACCACTCAGGCAAGAGAACCGCGATACCTACCTCTATTTCGGGAATCCTATCTACACCTATAGCCTCAAACAAGGCATCGACGATGGGTTCCTCGCTCCATACCGGGTTCACCGGATTATCACGCAATGGGATGCGGCCGGTTGGCGCCCGACCAAAGACGACATCGACCGGTACGGGAGGGAGATCCCGGACGAGGTCTACCAAACGGCAGACTTTGAGCGCCGTGTTGCCCTTCGGGCCCGCACGCATGCGGTGGCTAATCATCTCACCGACTTTCTCAAGAAGACCGATCGGTTTGCCAAGACGATTGTCTTTTGCGTCGACCAGGAACATGCCGATGCGATGCGCGCCGCACTCAGTAATCTCAATACCGATCTCGTCCGGCAGTTCCCCGATTATGTCCGCCGTGTTACTGCCGACGAAGGCGATATCGGTAGAGGACACATGCAAAAATTCCAGGATGTGGAAACCCGCACTCCCGTTATCCTCACAACCTCCCAGCTTCTGACTACAGGCCTTGATGCTCCCACTTGCCGCAACATCGTTCTCGTGCGGATCGTGAATTCGATCGTTGAGTTCAAACAGATTATCGGGCGTGGGACACGGGTCCGCGATGACTATGGCAAGCTTTGGTTTAGTATTCTCGATTACACCGGCACCGCCACACGCAACTTTGCCGATCCGGCATTCGATGGTGATCCCGTATTTGCGACGCAGGAAGAGATTGATGAATATGGCAAGACGAAGAAGGTAATTGTAGAAGTTCCCGAAGCCAAAGACACGACCGGGGATGGTAGCGAAAAGGGAGGTAAAATTATTGAGCCCGCCCCGCCTAAGATGCCGGTAAAATACTATTTCGATGGCGGACAGGTCTCAATCGTTGCCGAGATGGTTCATGAACTCGATGTAGATGGTAAACAATTGCGCGTTGTCAAATTGACCGATTATACTGCGGAGAGAGTTCGTACGCTTTGCTCAAGCCCTGAAGACTTGCGGGCGCAGTGGGCAAATTCCGAATCCCGCGCTGATATCATTAATCGGCTTAATGAACGTGGCATTGATTTTCAAACCCTCGCCTCGCAAGCTGGCAAACCGGATGCCGATCCGTTCGATCTTCTTTGCCATCTGGCCTTCAACGCGCCGATCCTCTCCCGCCGCCAGCGTGCCGATCGCGTGAAGAAAGAGCAAGCCAGGTTCTTCATGAAATTTACTTCGGATGCTCGTGAGATTCTTAACGATTTACTTGAAAAGTACGCGTCCGACGGTGAGATTCAGTTCACGCTCCCTGATATACTAAAGGTTCCACCACTTTCTCAGCGCGGTAACGTAAATGAGATAATCAACAGATTTGGCGGCGCAGACCAACTGCGCGGGGCTGTAGCCAAACTGCAAACTCTGTTATATGCAGCATAAAGCCCATCAATCATGAGAGGAGTGTTATGATTACCTCCATATATGTGGATGGCTTCAAGACGCTATCTGATTTCAGGCTGGAATTATCCCCGGGGCTTAATATTCTTGTTGGACCAAATGGTTCTGGGAAGACAAATATTATTTCCTTCTTTGAATTTCTTTCCCATGTCGTAGAGAAGGATCCCGCGGAAGCCACAAGTCACCTCGGCGGCGCCGGCGCGGTGTTCCGGCGGGTCCAAGACGCTTACCAACACGATATCACTGCTAAGATAACTGGCTGTTTTCCTCTTAGTCAGGGGCGGTTTCCTTCCGAGCCAAAGGATAAGAACAGATACGCGCTGTACGAATATGAGTTTTCCATCTCATACGCGAATAAACTCGAAGCAGTTGTTTTCAAAACTCAACACTTTCGGTATAGACGCGCCACAAAATTTGTACGTGCGGATTCGATAAACTCACTACAGGGCGATTGGGAATTGGATGCAGAGACAAGACTCGAAGATAATCTTTCTGTTACCACCAGAGTCTACAAACTCGGATCAGAGCTTGCTATATATTTTCCGATCGGACGTGGATCCAAAAGCGACCAGGTTACTAAGGAGGCTCAGGAATTTCTTTCACGGACAAATTCTGTGAGCACATCGATTCCCGCGTTGTTCATGAGGTTCTCCCCCCTTTTTTGGTCGCTTTCGGATGATCTGGCAGGGGGACAAACATACAATATAATTCCTTCCCGTGTGAAGTTATTAGAAGATAGCGCAAGGCCACCTGGTATCGATCGCGACGGTTCCGGTCTCTCCTCGACGCTGTATTCCTTGAGGGAGCGAAATCTTGCCGATAATGAGAGCCCTTGGGCTTTTATTTGGCCTTCTGGTAGGCGTACTCTGAAGCGGCCGTCCATGGAAACACTGAAAAAGTATTTTCAATTAGCAAATAGCAGTATAGACGATATTGAAGTTTTGAACGATCCATTCAATAATCAATTGCGTGTAACCTGCATGATGAGGAATGGTGAGTACAAAGCGAGCGTTCCTCTTTCTCTCCTTAGCGACGGCACACTGAAGTGGCTAACACTAATTACGGCTGCACTCACAGCCTCCTCTGTTTTCTCCATTGAGGAACCAGAAAATTATCTTCATCCAAGTGTCCAAGGAGAATTTGTCAACATCATGCGGGCTATTCTCTTTGAGGAAAGAAAATACGCTTGCACGTTGATGACGACCCATAGCGAGACGCTACTGAATCAATGCAAACCGGCTGAACTCGTTGTGCTTTCACTTCAGAATGGGAGAACGGTCTCATTCCGAGCCAACAACCAGCGTCAGGTTTCACAGGAAATCCAGAAGACCGGTTTCGGGCTTGGTTACTACTACATCGCGGGAGCACTCCAAAATGAGTAAGGCACGAATTACACAGCCTGCATATCTCGTCGAAGGGCAACATGAGCAGATGTTCATTCAGGATGTTTGCCCTGGTTCTCCGGTACAACGCATCAACTGTAATGGTAATCGCACGAGCCTCCAAGCAATTGCGAAACGAGTGGGTACACTCGGCCGACTCTTACACAAAAGATATTCCCCTTTGGTGGTTATCTTCGATCGAGAAGGGCGTCGGGAAAGCCCGGAAGAGATCGAGCGCGCCTTCGCGGGGCTCATGGCGCAGGAAGAAATTGATTGCTCGATTATCTTAGGTGTACCAGACAGAAACGTGGAGTCATGGATCATCGCGGATTTTGAGATGTTTGCCCGCTGTATAGACTTGAAATCCACTTCAATTCCAATTAGGAGCGAGGGAAAAAATGGAAAGGCGATCATAAAAAAATTATTAGGCAAGAGGAAGAGATACGTCGAGACCATAGAGGGTGTTGCAATGCTAAAAGCCGCCCGCGCTTCCATCATTCGATCGCAAAGTCCCAGTTTTAACCGTCTCTTTACCGCACTTTCGCCACTGGATTGCTGGTGGCTGAATCGAGACTAATTACGAGCCAATAAAAACGGCTCCAAGTACACTAAATCCACGCGAGGTTGGCGTAGCCCCATGATTGTGTAACTATTCCAACGCAAACGATTTGTAAACTCCAAAACCTGGCTGTATACTCGTTTTGCTTATGCGAAACATTAATCATTTGATAGGCTTCTATAATTTTCGCGAAACATTCTCCTTAGCCGAGGAAACGGAGGACATGGCTTGCGACAATTTCTGTTTGATTCTGTAAATGTGATCCGATGAAGGTAACTACCAAACCAACGACCGCACAATCCCTCGGTTCCCTTCTTAAGTCCGCGCGTGATATCATGCGCAAGGACAAGGGCCTCAATGGCGACCTCGACCGCCTGCCGTTGCTCACCTGGATCATGTTCCTCAAATTCCTCGATGACCTCGAAATTCAGCGCGAGCAGGAGGCGAAACTAGCTGGGAAGAAATTTAAACCGGCCATCGAACCACCCTATCGCTGGCGCGATTGGGCCGCCAAATCTGATGGTATCACAGGGGATGAACTCCTCGCATTCATCAACAACGAAGAGACTACTCGCCCCGATGGCAAACGCGGCGCAGGTCTGTTCCGCTACCTGCGTATACTCACAAGCTCCAACGGCGACGACCGCCGCGATGTCATCGCTACCGTATTCAAGGGCGTCGATAATCGCATGAAAAGCGGTTACCTTCTGCGTGACGTCGTTAACAAAATTGCCGGTATCCATTTTACCTCCAGCGACGAGCTGCACACTCTGGGCGCGCTCTATGAATCAATGCTCCGCGAAATGCGTGACGCCGCAGGCGATTCCGGCGAGTTCTATACCCCGCGTCCTGTCGTGCGCTTCATGGTTGCCGTCACCGATCCCCGTCTCGGCGAGACTGTCCTCGACCCCGCCAGCGGCACGGGTGGCTTCCTTGTCGAATCATATAACTATCTGTCGAAACAGGTGAAAACCGTGGCCGACCGGAATATTCTCCAGGAAGAATCCCTCCTCGGCTGCGAGCCGAAACCATTGCCCTATTTGCTTTGCCAGATGAACCTGCTGTTGCACGGACTCGACGCACCGCAGATCGATCCCGGCAACGCGCTCCGCTTCAAGCTGACAGACATCGGCGAGCGTGACCGTGTGGACGTGATCCTCACCAACCCCCCCTTTGGCGGCGAAGAAGAGAAAGGTATCCAGGGCAATTTCCCCGATGACAAACAAACCGCAGAAACCGCACTCCTTTTTTTGCAGCTCATTATGCGGAAACTGCGCAAGGTTCCCCTCTCCACTCTGGGGAGAGGGGTCAGGGGTGAGGTGCACCCGGCCCGCGCCGCGGTCGTTGTCCCTAATGGCACCCTGTTCGGCGATGGCGTGTGCGCTCGCATCAAGGAAGAACTGTTGAAAGAATTCAACCTACATACCATTGTCCGTCTGCCCAATGGCGTGTTCGCACCCTACACCAGCATCCCGACAAATATCCTGTTTTTCGACCGCAGCGGCCCAACAAGCGAAGTCTGGTATTACGAACAACCGCTCCCCGAAGGTCGGAAGAACTACACCAAAACCGCGCCCATCCAATTCGAGGAATTCACCGATTCCATAGGCTGGTGGAATAAACGAAAAGAAAATGAACGGGCCTGGAAAGTCTCCGCCGACGAGTTATTCAACAACGGCTGCAACCTCGACCGCAAGAATCCGCATGCCAAGGAGGACATCACGCACCTACCGCCTGCCCAACTGGCCGCCGATATCATGGAGAAAGAACAGCGGATCGCAGAAATCATGGGCAACATCAAAAAGCTGCTGGCGAAGTCATGAACACAGCTTGGCCGACAGCGAAGTTGAGTGAGGTGCTTACTCTCTTCCAAGAATACATCGAGGTGCCGGAGCCGAAAACGTATCCGAAACTGTCCGTAAAGCTCTACGGCAAAGGCGTTACGCTCGACACCCCAGCAGACGGAATGATGCTCAAGATGAAGCGCCATCAATTGGCGAAGGCTGGCCAAGTCATCCTCTCGGAGATCTGGGGTAAGAAAGGCGCAATTGGATTCGTCCCACCAGAGGGCGAAGGTGCGCTTTGCACCAGCCACTTCTTTCTGTTCGATCTTCGCACGGACAAACTCGACCGTCGCTGGCTCCAAGCAATCTTCGATGCAAACTACCTTCAAGATCAATTGGACGCTCAAGCTAAAGGGACAACTGGCTACGCTGCCGTCAGGCCGAAGTTTCTTCTCGCTTCTGAAATCCCTTTGCCGCCGTTGCCAGAACAGCGGCGAATAGTGGCGCGGATTGAGGAACTCGCCGCCCAAATAAACGAAGCTTGCACCCTCCGCCACCAAGCCGCCAAAGAAGCAGACGAGCTGCTCGCTGCAATGGCCCATCGAGCCGATATGAATGCAATTGAGAAAGAAAGGAATGGGTGGAAGCGAAGGCGACTGGCTGACGTGATCAGGTTCGTGGATGATGCACACAAGGTCGACCCAGCTTGTTCGTATCCGAACCTTGGAATTTACAGCTTTGGTCGAGGGCTCTTTCATAAACCGCCAATTGACGGACTGGCGACAAGCGCAACCACGCTCAGGCGCGTTAAAGCAGGCCAGTTCATCTATAGCCGGCTCTTTGCATTCGAGGGTGCCTACGGACAAGTGACCCCCCAATTTGACGGTGCATTTGTTTCACAAGAATATCCCACATTCAACTGCGACTCACGGGCAATTCGTTCGGAATTCCTGGCAGCATATTTTAAACCTCCGCACGTCTGGCGAGCCGTTGCTGTCGGGAGCAAAGGGCTCGGAGACCGACGCCAGCGTGTTCAGCCCACACAGATTCTGGCCCATGAACTTTGGGTACCGCCGATGGCTTGGCAAGACTGTCTCGCTCAAGTGCAAGCACAACTGGATGGTTTGAAGAGCTCGCAATCCGTGAGCGATGCCAAGTTCAACGCCCTCCTCCCCGCTATCCTGGACCGCGCCTTCAAGGGAGAATTATGAATTGGCCATATTAACAGGAACTCGTCATGCCGTTGCAGCCAACAAGCTGTTTGCCTTCTACCAAACCAAGGCAGCCGAGTTGGAAGAAACAGCACAACAGTTTATGTCTGCTCTCCTCTGACCAACTGCCAGACAAAGGGCTTTCATGAATACAATCC
>JAWOMQ010000005.1:0-27712 GCA_033852415.1 Bacteroidota bacterium | reverse complement strand
CCACGGCACGACCTTCGGCGGGAACCCTGTCGCCTGCGCTGCGGGAATGGTCGTAGTCGATGAGATCCTTGAACATGGTCTCATTAACAATGCCCGCGAAATGGGGGATGTTCTTATTGCAGAGCTGCGGAAGCTGCACACCGAATTTCCTCGCCTGATCAAGGAAGTCCGAGGGGCGGGTCTGATGGTAGGGATGGAATTGACCAGAGAGGGAGATTCTACCGTTTCAAAACTCCGCGACGCCGGCATCCTCATTAATTGCACAAACACCACTGTTTTGAGATTCCTCCCCCCGTTAATCATCAAACGGGAACACATCGAAATGACTGCTGCTGCATTACGGAACGCCCTCCGCGCGCTCTGATCTTCTCAGAAACAAAAAAAAAGGCCGGCCCGGTTTCGACGGGTCGGCCAGAATGACCTCGAAGACGTCCACTTTACTTCAGCAGCACGAACCGCTTCATGCTGACGAATGAGGCGCCATTCACACCTTTCGCTTCGAGGCGGTAGAAGTACACACCCGATGCCAGGTTCGCCCCATTCATGATCGCTGAGTACGCACCCTGTTCGACTGTACGATGATCAATGAGCGTTGCGACCTCTGAGCCGAGGAGATTGTACACTTTCAGCGTCACAACCGATTGCCGCGGTATATCATACGCAATCGTCGTCGATGGATTGAACGGGTTCGGATAGTTCTGATACAACGCATACACCTTCGGCAGGTTCGATCTCCATTCTTTGACCCCGGTAGCCAGCCGAATGGTAAATGCGAAGGTATCCGGGGATGCTACCGTGACATGTCCATCATTCACGGTAACCGTCCACAGATAAGTGTTAACCGCCTGCAGTTTGGGAGCAAGATCAATATCCAGTGTCGTGTCTCTCCGCACGGTTACCGATGTATCGAGACCTACGCCGGTCACATGGACCGTGTATTGCATCGTGTCGGCTGTATCAGGATCAAGCGCCGCATGCCAGACGAACACGAAAGGAGATGGGAGTGAATCTATCCTGAGCGTGTCCCTGTTAACGGGTGCAACCAACGAGCCGGGGACGGGAGGATGATTGATATAGCCGAAGGTCGCTGTGATACTGTGATTCGCCTTCACATCCCTGAACGTGTACGAGCTCACCACCCCGACCGAAATCGTATCAACATGGACATCGGCGATGTAATAGCCGGTATCGGGGTGAATGGCAAACACCGCGCTGTCACCATAATAGACAGGAACAGCACCCGAGGGGGTGATCGTCCCGTGTGATCCTGCCGCCGCATTTATAACAAATGACTGCCGTGCAAATTGCACCTCAATCGTATGATTCGCCTTCACATTCGTGAAGGTGTACTGAGACGCGGTCGGCACATTGACACTGTCGACATGCAATGAATCGACAAAGTATCCCGTATCTGGAACGAATGTGAACGTCTGCGATGACCCCCGGGGCACCCTCACACTGCCGCTTGGATTAATTGAACCGTGCGGTCCTGCCGTTCCGACGATCGTGAAGGTGTCCGGAACTACAACCTGATCAATGACGCCTGACCGGCTTGTATCGAAATTGATGGTCCCACCGTAAAACGCCTGCAGCTGCAATGTACCAACGTTCAACGTCGAGGTCGAGACGGATGCGATCCCGGCGGCATCGAGATTCGAAGAATCTAACACCACGCCATCCACTGTGAAATACGCCTTTCCGCCATCCGGAATAGAACCGACAACACTATCCTTTAGCACAACCAACTGCCCGTAGACCGAGGGATTGAGCGACGAGGTTAAATGGCTCGTGGTCGGTTTTCGGTTCACGACCTGACTCAGTGCAGCACTGTCACTCCTGAAATTGGCGTCTCCGCTGTAGATAGCTTTTATTATGTGCGTTCCTCCTGTGAGGTTTGCCGTGGTGACCGCGGCGCTATCCGCAAGGAGAGGAATTGTTCCGAGGTCGGATGCTCCATCGTAAAATGTGATGGTCCCGGTCGGTACATACGTGGCATTGTGAACGTGAGCCGTGAAGGTGACAGATTGTTCGTACACAGACGGATTCAGGTTCGATGTCAGACGCACCGTTGGACCGGACTGGTTCACGATCTGCGACATCGTGACGCTGTCACTCTTGAAATTGGCATCTCCGCTGTAGTCCGCCTTGATGACATGGGTGGCGGGCGCCAGACTCGCCGTACTCACCTGCGCACTATCACCTACCAGAGAGAAGAGACCGAGTGATGTTGTCCCGTCAAAAAATGTCACGGTTCCTGTCGGTGTGTGGGTTGAATTGTCGACATGCACCGTGAAGGTCACATTCTGCTCAAAGTTTGATGGATTCAGACTCGACGTAATAGTCATGGCCGGCGTTGCAGGATTTACCGTCTGGGTCAAAGTGGTACTGTCACTCTTAAAGCTGCTATCGCCGCTGTAAACTGCTTTGATCAGATGAGATCCGCCGGCCAAATTGCTGGTGCTTATGGTGGCACTGTCCCCGTGCAGCGGGACATCGTATAGCAGAGCAACTCCGTCAAAGAACGAGACTCCCCCGGACGGCGTGTGACTCGAATTGGTGACGTGAATCGTGAATGTCACGTTCTGCTCAAACGTTGACGGATTGAGACTTGAAATCAATGTCAGCGTGGGTGTCGACAGGTTGACAGTTTGAGCCAATGTAGTGCTGTCAGCTTCGAAGTTGCTGTCGCCGCTGTAGACCACTTTTATTGTGTGAATCCCGGCAGACATCGTCGCACTGCTAACTGCTGCGCTGTCTCCGACCAGAGCTGACACTCCGAGCTGCGTCGTCCCATCGTAGAACGTAGCGCTTCCGGTGGGCGTGTGGGTGGAATTATCAACATGCACTGTGAACGTCACATTCTGCTCGAAGTGGGATGGATTCAGGTCTGATGACAGAGTTAATTTTGGGGCCGACCTGTTCACATCCTGCGTAATTGCGGTGCTGTCGGCCAGGAAACTCGCATCGCCAAGGTATATGGCTTTGATCGTATGAGATCCTGCCGTCAAATCACTGGTAGTAAACCGTGCGCTATCACCCGCAAGCGGGACACTTCCCAGAAGGTTTGTCCCATCATAGAAGGAGACGCTACCAGTCGGGTTCCCGGATCCGGGCGGCTGAACGGCCACTTTGGCTGTGAAGACCGCAGGTTGTTCAAAGCTGGATGGATTCGGAGTTGATGACAATCCGACCGACGTACCGGCTTGACGTACCGTGAGAGTCGCGGCTGAGCCAGTGAACGTTCCACACGTGTTTGTAAACACAGCCCGGTATTGGTAGCTATTCTCTGCAATACCGGCAGTGAAGGAAAGAGTCGCGGCCGTGTCACCTGCAAGATTATTGAACGTAACCCCACCGTCAGCGCTCACTTGCCATTGGATAGATGGAGTTGGATTGCCCGAGCCTGCAGCGCTGAAGGCCGCGTTGCTTCCGACAACCACGGTGTCATTACTAGGTTCCGTTGCCACAGAGGGAGGCGTGGAGATCGAAAGGGTGGCAGCGGTTGTTGTTGCCGTTCCGCAATTGTTTGTAAACACAGCCTGATACCGATAACCGTTGTCGTTCAGAGTGGTCGCGAAGCTTAATGTTGCGTTTGTTTCTCCATTGAGATTATTAAAGGTTGATCCTCCATCCGTGCTCACCTGCCACTGCACCGTCGGCGCCGGTGAGCCGCTCGCTGCTGCGGTGAACGTGGCATCGCTTCCGACACAGATGGTCTGATTTGCCGGATTGGTAACAATGGCGGGAGCGAGATCTCGGACAATAACCACGGTATCAAATGTCGGGGTGCACACACCATTACTTATTGTCCAGAGGAAAATGTTTTGTCCGGCGCCGAGATTGGTCACCTCCGATGTGGGAGAACCCGGAGTCGTTACGGTAGCACCTCCCGCCATGACACTCCAGGTGCCAGTACCTATCACCGGAGTATTGCCGGCGAGGGTTGCAGTCGTCGTACAAACCTCTTGATCCGGTCCGGCGTTTGCCGCTGAAGGAGGAGAGCACGTATCACCTATTGCAAAATCTCCGAATCCTGTGATGCCAGTCGCCTGAGTGCTTGTTCCCGTACGCGTCCCGACCGACTGCATCGTCCAGCTTGAACCGTTGTATGACTCCACTACAAAAGTGGCGGTATTGACACCAGCGTCAAGATCAGAAACGGCAAAAGTGAATGTGGGATCATAGTTCACCAGGGACACCCCTGCATTGGTCAACGTCCAATAACGGTTTACATCTTTCGCCGGCTGAAGCACTGACAGGCCAAGATCTGGGTGGTCACCGGAGGTTGTTTTTGCGGTGATGGTGCCTGCTATGGAAACATTATGAAACGCGACTGAGACAGGCGCATACGTTGCCGAATCACCGATGTCGAAGGTGAGATTTGGCGAACCGATCACAACATCCCGTTGAAGATTCCCGTTCACATAACCACTCGTCCGTGCAACCAGTCCGCTCGACGTTACCCGTATAACATTCCCCCGAGTATTAAGCAAGCCGGATGTCATCGATAATGTTCCGTTGACAACCGTAGAAACCGAGAGAGCGACTCCGTTGGAATTATTAATTGTGAGACTGTTAAAATTCGTATTTGTGAATCCGTCAATCGTTTGAGTGTTCGACGCAGATCCCATGACGACCGTATTGGGGGCTGTAAATGTCATGGTTCCGATGGAATTATTAATCCAGTCTCCATTCAGTACCAGAGTGCCGGAATTTACCCGCTGTGCACCGTTGCCGGTGAAGAGTATATCACCATACGTGGGAATGGTGGATATAACCTGAGTCACGGAGGATGAATTATCATACTGCAACGTACTTGCCGGATCAAACGAGTAGGTCGAGAATCCGGTTGGGAATGCACCTGCAGCAGCTGCAGAACTGCCGATGACCATTTTCGAATTTGCCGCGAGGGAAAGCGTCATCCCTCCTGCTCCGGTTATGCTAAAGACCGTTGTGCCGTTTGAGGTATTCAGAATTCCGCCGCCCGCAACTGTGAGGTTACCCGTGAAATTTGGAGTAGCACCCACACCGGTGAGATTCTTTTGCAGCGTGACGCCCGCTGTATTAGATATCGAAAGATTGTTGAACTTGACCCCGGTTGCAGCGGAGATATTTTGTGCCGCAGTCCCATTGTATACGATCGTGAGTGTCGCACCCGGATTCACAGTCCCCGGATTGAGGAATGGATCGGGTGAGCCGGAGAGATTCAGCGTAATGTTGGCTCCTGCGGTGAAGTTCAATGTCTTGCCATTAATATCAATAAAACTAAGATTGTACGCACCGCTTCCACCCCACTGGTTCGACTTGTTAAGCTTCACGGTCATTGCGTGTGCGCCCGAGCCGTCGAGGACCCCATTGTTTGTCAGGTCCTCCCCGCCTCCTTTTCCCCACATGAGAATTTTGTTCGTCCCATCGCCGTGTAAGATTGCACTGCTTTCAATAATGAGACTGTTGATGGCCGCGCTGTTCACATCGACTGTCACGGTCGTCCCTGATATTATGGTGACAACGTCATTATTGGCAGGAACACCTACGGGACTCCAAATATTCGGATTGCTCCAGTTGCCAGAACTGGTATTGGAAACGTTTGCGGCAAAGCCGGTCCCACAAATAATCAGGGACAAAATGAGTAAAATGGTAAAGGTGCAACGATTCATGGGAATCCTTTCGCTAGCTAAGGTTGTTATTCTAAGTTCGATATCAGAATTAAATGGCTTACGCTGTTTATAACGCGTGAAATGTTAACCAAATCCACTACAAAAGTCAAATTTCTATAAGTTAGGCTCAACTCAGGGAACTGCCGATTTGGAAAATAATCAAAATTCGGCACTTCGGAAACCCTGGATTGATGTCAATCACATGGTTATTGACTTGAATTATGTGCGGAGAAGCCCCGCTCTTGCCAAAGAATGCTAACAAAACAAACCGCCTCGATTCTTTGACTGAAATGGGCGGAAATACTCGAGTTCAGATTGATCCTTTGATGGATTCGATATTTCAGTCGGACCATCGACTAATACTGGCAAAATGGCCGATGACTCGCTAAGAAGACTCGCCCCTCCGGGCGGGATTCACCCAGATTGGACGAGCAGTCCGGCAGATCCTCACTCGTATCTTCACACGACATTTCTTGTTGAACGACCCGACATTTATTATTTTGCGTCATTCGTTCATTGAAAGGGGTGAGACACAATGCGAAACAAGCAACACGAATACTGGATGGAGCTTGCACTGCGCGAAGCCGGTGTTGCGCTCAAACGAAAGGAAGTTCCGGTCGGTGCCATTATCATCCACGATGGCAAAATCATCGGTAAGGGTTCAAACCAAACTGAAACGCTGCAGGATTCGACCGCCCATGCCGAAATGATTGCTCTCACGGCGGCAGCCTCTCACCTGGGGAACTGGCGTCTTGAGGGATGCACGATGTATGTCACGCTTGAACCCTGCGCGATGTGCGCGGGAGCATTGGTTTTGTCACGGATACCGCTTCTTGTTTTCGGTGCGTACGACCCTAAAGCGGGGGCATGTTCATCGCTCTATACGATTACGAGTGATCCGAGACTCAATCACCGTGTCCATACTCTTGGCGGCATTCTTGGTGAGAAATGCGGTTCAATAATGAAGGAGTTTTTTAAAGGAAGGCGATTTGATTCGGGAGAGATCAAAGAAAACGGAAAGAGAAAAAACGGAAAACGATTACGCTACTGAGTCCCCCTGCAAGCGCTCGGCCCGATCGGCCACCTTTAACTGTTCGATGAGGTCATCGAGCTTTCCATCGATAACCTCAGAAAGGTTATAGAGAGTCAACCCGATCCTATGGTCGGTCACGCGGTTTTGTGGAAAATTGTACGTTCTGATCTTATCGCTCCGGTCGCCGCTCTTGACCATTGACTTTCGCTGCGCGGAAATTGAGGCGGTTTGTTCCTGCAGCTTGATTTCGTACAACTTTGCGCGCAGCATCTTCATTGCACGCTCACGGTTCTGAAATTGCGAGCGCTCCTGCTGACATGCGACAACGATCCCGGTCGGACGATGAGTGATTCGCACCGCAGTCTCCACCTTATTGACGTTCTGTCCCCCCTTCCCGCCCGATCTGTAGGTTGTGAATTCCAGATCTGCCGGATTGATTTCAACCTCGACATCTTCAACTTCCGGCAGCACCGCTACGGTCGCGGCAGAGGTATGTACCCGTCCCTGAGCTTCGGTCTCCGGCACTCTCTGAACCCGATGCACGCCGCTCTCATATTTAAAGGTGCCGTACGCGCCCTTACCTCTCACGAAAAAGATGACTTCCTTAAATCCGCCCTTCCCCGTGTCGTTCCAGTCGGAAAGCTCAATTTTCCATCCGGAACGTTCGGCATACCGGGAGTACATTCTGTACAAATCCGCAGCAAATAAAGCTGCTTCCTCTCCCCCAGTACCCGCGCGGACCTCCACGATGCAGTCTTTGTCATCATTCGGGTCCTGAGGAATAAGAAGGACCTTCAGGTGTTCTTCGAGTTCGGTAAGTTTGGATTCGCATTCTTTCAGCTCGCCCGAAGCAAGGTCGCGCATTTCCGGATCATCGCTGGTATTCGCGAGCGACCTGAGTCCATCGAGATCCGCTTTCGCTTTCTTATACGCTTTGTACGTATGGACCAACTCGGATATATCGCTGTGCTCTTTGCTCAAATCCCGGTACCTGTCCACGTTCGTAATTACTTCAGGATCGGCAAGCAATGTCGTTAGCTCATCATAGCGGTCGATGAGTTTTTCCAGTCGGTCAAACATTGTCAGGCAGGAGTCAGTTCGGAGAGATGTGAGATAGTCGCAACATTTTCTGGTTCTTCAACGCCAAGGGCGCATTTGAGCGCGACAAGTGCAACCTCGATCTGGGTATGGTCGGGCTCACTCGTCGTGATTCGTTGAAGCCACAGACCGGGCGCAACCAGCCATTTGCCCAACATCGTCGTGCTGCGTTTTGCAGACCAGCGGATAAACTCATAGGCGACACCTCCCACAATCGGGATAAGGGGAAGATGTGTCAGGAGACGCAGCGCCAGGGAGATTTTCCCGAACCAGAGTATGAGAAGAGAATCGAGTACCGCAAATAAAAGGATGGAAACAAGCATGACGATAAGAATGAAACTTGTTCCGCACCGGGGATGAAAACGTGTATAGTCCTTCGCAGAATCGACCGTGAGTTCCCCCTGCGATTCGAAGGTGAACACGGCCTTGTGCTCGGCTCCATGATATTGAAAGAGTCGTCTGACATCTTTCATCAGCGATATCACGATCAGATAGACGAGCAGAATGCCAAGCCGGATCGCGCCCGCCATGAGGTTGAAGGTAAACGCCCGCTGCTCGAGATTAAACAGTTTCGTCGTGACAAAAAGCGGCGTAACAAAAAACACTGCGATACCCACTACGAGTGCGAGCAGGACGGTTATCACCAATCTCATCGTTGACGAGGAGGTTTTCTCCTTTGCCGCTGTGCCATTTCCCTTAAAAGTCTCCTTCCGCTCGAGATCCTGCATGGCCACTTCAGTCGAAAAATTAAGTGTCTCGATGCCGATAAACATCATTTCGATGAGACCTACTGCACCCCTGAGAACAGGAAATTTAAGGAAGGAAAAACGTTCGGCAAGGGATTTATACTCACGTTTTCTGACAACAATTTCTCCATTTGCTCGGCGGACCGCCGTGGCGATTCGCCCGGGCGCCCGCATCATCACACCCTCAATAACTGCCTGACCACCCACCTGGAGGGGCTTATTCGGATCGAAACGTAACGGCTGATCTGTATTGGGCAAGAACGGTTCCTTTGATTCTTTTGAAATTCTCTTTTCCCCGAGGAAAAAGACGATAATGTCTAATTAATATACCGCTTTCCGGCTGCCCATGCAAGAATGGGGGAATTATTGGTCAGTCGACCTTGAGCTCTTCAGCAACTTCCGCCGCTTTTTTTCTGCCCGACAGGCTCCTAATGAACTTTATCTCATTTCCTCTGAAGAATTTCATCATCCACATAAGGAGGAAGAACAGTACCAGCACACCAAGTTTTGCAATGATCCCCAACCACGCGCCGCCGAGATTTAGCACGGCAACGTGGTAGATGGCAATGACAATCACCAACGCGAGCACGATTTTCAGAATGCGTCCCCACTCGTAATCAATGGGATAGACTATCCGCCCGACAATATATGCGGCGACGGCCATACCGAAATACGCCCAAAATGTCGCCCACGCTGCCCCGATCATCCCCATTGACGGTATCAGCATATAATTTGCCACAATGTTAACAAGCGCTCCGACCAGTGTTATGAACGGGAGGTAACCCGTTTTCTTCTGGATGTAAATTCCCGCGGCAACATTTGTATATATCCCAAGGAACAGGTACCCGAGCAGGACTATCGGAACAAGGGGCAAACCTGACCAGTAGCTCGGATGAATAAGATGCCTTCCAAAAATACTGATCTTTACAATATCGGCGATGAACAAGGTAAGGGCCAGGAACACCACCGACATACCCAGAATGAGGTAGGTTAATACCCGGGAAAATATTTCCTTCGCATTACTTTCCTGTGCTACGGAGAAAAAGAACGGTCGCCAGGCGTAGTCGTACATCTGAACAATGAGCATCATGAAAATTCCAAGCCGGTAATTCGCCTGATAAATTCCTACGGTCGCGTCATCGGTGAGCGCACGGAGTATCGGACGATCGATGACCTGAACAGCCATCGCAGACAGCCCAGCCGGAATTGACGGGAGCCCGAATGTTAAAAGAGATCTCAACAATGGCCGCTGAATCCCAATCTCCAGATTCCTCCTGATCGCCGGAAGAAGAACAAGAAACGTGGCACTCGAGGCCACGAAGCCGCTTATAAAAATGCCGATCACCCCCGAATGATATCCCACGAGAAGGATGATGTTCATGGCAACATTTATGACGATGTTCAGCACTTTGAGCGCGGCAAATTCCTTTGCCCGGTGTTCCATCCGGAGTGCCGCAAAGGGGATGATGCTCATCGTGTCGAACAAGAGCATGCCGATCGAATAGTAAATAACCGCGCCTTCATCCGCAGGAAGCCGCAGACTGTTCTGGAGGGCATTGTGGAAAACCAGGAGGAGGGCGGAAAAAACGAGCGACGATGAAACGAGCGTCAGAAATGATGTGCTGAAATTCTGCTCCTTTGACCCCAGCTCCTTTGTCGATGCGTATTTGAAGTACGCCGACTCCATCCCATACGCGTAAATCACATTGACGAATGCAATGATCGAGTAAACGTACGTAACGATGCCGTACTCGCCGGGGTGCAAAACATTGGTGTAGAAAGGGACAAGGAGGAAATTGAGGAAACGCCCGACAATAGTGCTGGTGCCGTAGATCGCAGTCTCGCTGCCGAGACGCTTCAGTTGATGCAACATCAGGAACGAGCCTGGAGAATGTTCATCGCAATGTCGAGTGCCTTGACGGAATGCGTCAGCGCCCCGATGGAGATATAGTCCACACCGGATTCCGCGATCGCACGCACGGTCGCAAGCGTGACCTTTCCTGACGCTTCCACTTCGACCGCGTGATTAATAATGGAAACCGCTCGTTTCAAGTCTGCTATCGGGAAATTGTCGAGCATGACGCGGTCAATTCCTTTAAGACCCGCCGCCTCACGCACTTCTTCCAGAGTTCTGGTTTCCACTTCGATCTTTACGCGGAATGATCGGCCACGCAAGTGTTCCAGGCAGCCCTCTACAGCCTTGCTCAGCCCACCAGCGGCGGCAATGTGGTTATCTTTGATCAGGATCATATCATCAAGTCCGAATCTGTGATTGACGCCCCCTCCGATCATGACAGCGCGTTTATCGAGGATCCGAAGACCAGGCGCGGTTTTACGGGTATCGGTGATTTTCGCCGCCGTTCCGCTGACCGCTTCAACATATTTCCGCGTCGCTGTGGCAATCCCGCTCATTCTCTGAAGAAAATTAAGCGCCGTTCGCTCGGCCTGCAACAATCCTATCACCGGTCCGTGTGCTGTGGCGATGGTCTTTCCCGGTTCAACTTCTGTGCCGTCCACAATCAGCGGATCGAACGCAATCAGCGGGTCTACAGAAATGAAGACAAGCCGGGCCACATCAATTCCCGCAATCACGCCTCCTTCTTTGGCGACAATCTCAGCTGTACCCTGCAACCCGGGAGGAACAACGGCATGCGTGGTCAGATCTCCCATGCCGATATCTTCGAAGAGCGCCTCCTCAATGATTCTGGTTACACGATTCTCAAATTCTATACTCTCTCCAGGATTGTCGGAGCCGCTATTCATGGTATGCACACGGCAGGGAAATTATCGCGATAGGCAAAAATCATCCTTCCGTCTTTCCTGAAAGCGCAAGATCAACCAGGCGGACAAATTCCTGCGGTGCACGGGTCGGCTTTCCGGTTGAGGCATTTACAAAGCCGTGGATTGTGTACCCCTCAGCGAGAAGCTCTCCGTCCTTATCGTCCCGTACTTCATATTCGATGCGGATCCGCACCTGTGGCCTTTCTTTCAGAATTGTTTTAACAACAAGAAGATCATCGTATCGCGCCGACTTCACGTACCGCGAATGAGCTTCAACTACGGGAAGGTGAAAACCCATCTCCTCGATCTCAGGATAAGACATGCCAATCTGGCGAAGCAGGTCCGACCGGCCTTGTTCGAAATACTCAAAGAATTTTCCGTAGTAAGCGAATTTCATCTGATCTGTGTCCGCATATCGTACACGAACCTTCGTCTCAGCAAATACCATAGAGGATAGATCTTGATAATTAAAATCTTCTTGTATGTCGTGCCAATCGATCCCAGCACGAATTTATCGACCGAATCACAGGAAAAAGCGAACAACTATTCATCATATTCCCCCATCGCCGCGAACTTTTCAATTCGTTTTTCGATCATCTTCTGCACTTTGATCTTCTTAAATTTCTTCAGTTCCTCAAGGAGAATGTTCTTGAGAATTTCCGCTGCCTGCTGGGGATTGCGATGCGCTCCACCGAGCGGTTCAGGGATAATGCGGTCGATGATCCCTTGCGCGAGCAGATCGGGTGCTGTGAGTTTCAATGCCTCGGCGGCCTGTTCCTTATAGTTCCAGCTCCGCCACAGAATGCTTGAACACGACTCTGGCGAAATGACAGAATACCAGGTATTCTCCATCATCAGCACACGGTCGCCGATACCGATACCAAGAGCGCCGCCCGACGCCCCTTCACCAATGATCACCACAATGATCGGGACGGGAAGGTGAGACATTTCGAAGATATTCCGGGAGATCGCTTCCGCCTGACCACGTTCTTCCGCCTCCAAACCAGGAAATGCACCGGGGGTATCGAGCAACGTGATAACCGGACGGTGGAATTTCGCAGCGAGCTTCATGAGGCGGAGTGCCTTCCTGTACCCTTCCGGATTCGGCATGCCGAAATTCCGGTAAAGGTTCGTTTTGGTATCTCGTGCCTTCTGATGTCCTATCACCATTACGATTTCGCTCCCCAGCCGCGCGAAGCCGCCGACAATAGCTTTATCATCCTTGAACAGCCGGTCGCCGTGGAGCTCGATAAAATCAGTCGTCATCATCCCGATGTAATCGAGCGTGTAAGGCCGGTCGGGGTGACGGGCGAGTTGCACTTTTTGCCACCGGGTGAGTCCTGTGTAAACAGTCTTCCTGAGTTGATGAACCTTTTCCTCGAGATTCCTGATTTCATCGGCGATATCGAGGGAATCGGCATACTTTCTCATCTCCTCAATCTTTTGCTCAAGCTCGATGATCGGCTTTTCAAATTCCAGAACGGCTCTTGCCATCGTCAGCGTTTTAACAATACGACAAATGATTTAAGGAGGATCTCAACATCCAGCATGAACGACTGGTTCTTCGCATAGTAGAGATTGTATTTTTCAACTTCATCAGGTGTCAAATCTTCATGGTATCTGACCTGCACCAACCCGGTCAAACCGGGTTTTCCGAGGAATCGGTCGGAGTGCCGGTCCGTTTCCCCATTTCCTCCCATGTCCATTGGCGGACCCACGAAGCTGATCTTTCCGCGAAGGACATCGGGAACCATAAGTATTCTGCTCTCAAATCCGCTTAACCGGTTTCCCATTCTTCGTTCTATCGCAAGGACCGGATAGATCGTGATAAGAAAAATCACACTGCAAGCGATGTCGAAGCCTCTTTTGAAAACGCGGTTCGCGAACCTGTTGATATTGTACTCTATGTCGACAAGTGGGATATCATCCAGCTCGTCGATGTGCGTCTTGCCGATGATCACTTCGAGACTGCTCGGCACAAGACGATAATTCACTGTCCGATGTTTGCTCCGGCTGATGACCGAAAGGATATCGGTATAGGTCAGCAAATCAGATGAAAAAATCACTTCAGAAACTCTGAATTCTTCAATAATCTTTCCAATATTATCAATCGTACCGAGAATTTCAACCCCTGCCACCTGTTCCCCGAGCCGGGTCCGGTCCAATTCAATAAAGCCGACAACTTCATAGCCGTCATCGATACGCATGCGAAGCTTTCGGAGCACCTCCAGGCCCGACTTTCTGGCCCCGACGATCAAAGTACGTCTTCCAAAGAGACTTTTCCGGCGATGTTCGGGAGTGCGGAGCACCGATCTGGCAACAAGCCGCCAACCCGGAAGGAGTAAAAAGCTGATCGCGCCCGAGATAATCACTACCATCCGGCTGAACCCATACTGCTTGAAAAAGAACGTGAGGGCAGACAGGATAATGTACCCCGCAACAACGGAGCTCGCGGCCCTGGAGCTGGAAAGTTTTCGCGAGGTGTAGACTCCCGAAAAGTACATCGCACCGGCAATGACCAGCCAGGGAATCAGGATCAGTGCCGGATACGCATAACTTGGGAAGGCAAAGATCTTGCCAATCCAGATCCACTCGCCGATAAGGAGCGATAGGTTGATGATAATGAAATCAAGGAGGGCGGCCCGGAACGGCCGCGCGCTCCGGCCCAGGAAGGCAACCACCTGCCGAAGCGATATTCCAAGTGTGATGAGAATGTCAAAAAAATACCCGCGATGAAAATGCTTCCGTGCAAACACTTTCATTGCCTCGTAAAATACTTTCACTTCATCAATGTCGGAACGCCTCGCGCTCTGCCCCTTATAGTGAATGATCTTCGTTGCGGGCACATAGAATATTTTCCAGCCGGCTTCCTTTATTCTGTAGCACCAATCCAGATCCTCTCCGTACATGAAAAATTGCTCATCCAGAAATCCCACCTGATCGATCACTTTTTTTCTGAAGATCATAAACGAACCGCTTACGGCATCTACCTCGTGAGTCAGTTCGGGATCCAGATATGTAAGATTATATTTTCCAAACACTTCCGATCCGGGAAATAGCACGCTGAGGCCGATAATTTTGGAAAGAGCGACCCATGGAGTGGGAAAACTTCTCCGGCAGGCAAGTTGGAGAGTCCCGTCGGGGTTAAGGATTTTGCATCCGGCAAGTCCCGCCTCAGGATTTTTGTCCATAAAGTCGATCATAACCTGCATTGTATCTTCCTGCACAAGGGTATCGGGATTGAGGAGTAGCACCAGGTCTCCTTGGACACGACGGAGGGCGACGTTATTGGCGGCGGCAAAACCCAGATTCGCTTTGTTGACGATAAGGTGCACCCCGGGAAATTTCTCGTTTACCATATCAACGCTCCCGTCATCGGAGGCGTTGTCGACAACGATCACCTCACAATCAATCCCCTCGGTCGATTTGCGGAGCGCCACAAGGGCATTCTCAAGGAAGGGCCGGACATTGTAGTTGACGATGATGACAGACAGCCGCATCAGGAAAGTGTTCCGAAGATTTTTTTCAATTTCAATTTCCACACCATGAAGACCGCCTCCCAGACAATTTTTTTCGACATCTTTGAAACGCCCGACCTCCGGTCAAAGAAAATGATCGGGTGTTCAGAAACCTTAAATCCCTTGCTCCACGCCTTAAAGTTCATTTCAATCTGAAACGCATAGCCATTAGAATGAATTTTGTTAAGATCAATTGCCTCCAGGACAGACCGTCTGAAGCACTTGAATCCACCCGTCGCATCTTTGAGGGGCATTCCGGTAATAATTCTCGTGTACAGATTTGCGGAATAGCTCAGCATCAGACGCCGGATCGGCCAGTTCACCACCCGCACACCGCCGGTATAACGGGAGCCGACGACAAGGTCGCACCCATCCATCTTTGCAAGAAAATTTGGTATTTCATCGGGCGAATGGGAAAAATCAGCATCCATTTCAAACACAAGATCGAATGTGTTCGCGATTGCGTACTTGAATCCCTCCACGTAGGCGGTTCCAAGTCCCATCTTTCCCGGCCGCCGGATAAGGTGGATGCGGGGGTTGCCGTTCATCATCTGTTCAACGATATCGCCGGTCTTGTCGGGCGAGTTATCGTCAACAATCAGGACCTGTATATCGGGGCTTTGGTGGAGCACCCGCGTGATGAACGACTGGATATTTTCGGCTTCGTTATAGGTTGGAGTTACGACAAGGATTTTCGGCATTGAACAGTTTTCGTATGGTTCAGTTGATCAATTAATAACCGAGCTGGACTTTAAACGACGCATAGTGATCATAGGATGTGCGGTCAAGCCATTGCATATCGGATCGCTGGAACTCATAGGATGCCAAGAGTATAAGATTCGTGACAGGTTCATATGACGCGCGAATCTGAAGGGCATCGCGCAGCGTGCGATTTCCGGCAAGGAACCGAGCAATATCCGAATCGGTGTCGCGATGTCCCTGAACCACGCTCCCGCCGACGTTATCAACGACCTGACCATTCGCGACAACATTATCACCGTGCCGGACGATCGAATATCCCAACCAGGCACGGAGTGAGCTCGTGGGCCGGTAACCGACCTGAAAAAACCATTCATCAGAGTTCGGTCCCAACAACGGACCCAGTCCGATATTATCGTTCGTGTAATCGTTCCCGCTTGTACGATTGGAATAAACATACGGTTCAATCCGCGTGTACTCCACCACGCCATCTACGTCTGTAAGGCCGGCAAGATCTGTGGCGTAGAGACCGCCCTGCCAGCCAAACTCATTTCCCCACCATCCCGTACCGAGCTTGGAGAAGTCCATATCGTCGATCAGCCACGTCCCATAAAACTTGTAGCCCGGATACGGGAATATTTCCACGTCGAAGTTGAGGAATGCGTTGTCCCGGTCGCGGAGAGAGTGCTCAACAGATTTAAAAAAAATCACCGGGTTCAAATATGCCAGCTCAGGGGAGTATCGCTGGTAGATAATCATTTCCGACACACCCAGATTCAACCTGTCGAAACCAGAAAACTGAAGGCGGTGCATTGCCAGATACTTTTGGCTGTTTGATGGTTCCGACTGTACGAGTCCCGGGAACGGCACTGAGTCTCCAACAATTGAACCGTGAAGGTACACGAACCGGAGAGATTTATATCTGGCATCCAGTTTAAGCAAATCGAACGCCGGTGCGTTGGCAGAGAGCAAAAGCCGGTCCGAATATCCCGTGCCAATCTGATTATACTCCCGGCCGAACTGAAGATTGACGATACCGAAATCGGCCTTGAGATAGGCCTCCGTGAAATCGAAATAGGGGGAATTGAGATTGTTAAACTTCACATTGCCGCGCAGGTGGGGATCGGAAAGCGCAAACGTTTTGTCTCCGTACAGAGTGCCGTCGGTCGCCTGAAGAAAATATCCGATTTTATCCTTGATTGTTCCCCTGATGCGTCCGCCGTGTGTCTCGAAAGCCGCATGAGTCGATCCGTAAGTGTCACCATTGACATGTCGGTATTCAGCCGAGCCAAGAAACTCAACATACGCTGTGGCATTCGAATCTGCATACTCGTAGAGATATTTTTGCTTATTCGAGAAAATATCCTTAAAACCATCCCGGAAGATGACCGCATCGTCCTCATGAACGGGATCGATCTCCCGCGCAAATTCCCGTTTAAATTTGTCCAGGAAATCAATCTCAGCCGGAGACAACTCCCCTCTTTTCTGATCAGCACTTACCAGAAAAGACGCCACTTCCCTCCTCGAAATTGGAATCATTGTATTACTATAGAGTGGAAGAATTCCCCGCACCCCAAGACGATCGAGAAATTCATACACCTGATTGCTCACCGGTACATTCTCCACCTGCCCCCACACTGGAGTAAACAAAAGGAAAGTCAAAAGGAGCGAGCACTTGAAATACGAGCGGCTCAATTTCGTTTCGAACAATGAGAAGGAATCAGAACCCATATCAATGCCCCTTCCCCAGGAACACGACCATGACCGTGTTGAGAAGGATCTTCAAATCCATGCGGAGAGACATATTTTCGATATAGAAAAGGTCATACTCAACCTTTCTTCTCACATCTTCGATGTTTTCATCATACTTATGTTTCACTTGTGCCCAACCGGTGACACCCGGGCGGACTTTTAACCGTCTTTTATAAAGCGGAATCTCCTTTGAGAGCTGCTCCACGAAAAATGGTCTTTCCGGCCGCGGACCGACAAGACTCATATCCCCGTCAAGAACGTTAATGAGCTGGGGAACTTCATCGATGCGGGCTTTGCGCAGGATTCTCCCAATGCGTGTAACGCGGGGATCCTTCTTATTCGCCCATACAGGACCGGACTGCAATTCCGCATTGCGGTACATCGACCGATACTTGATAATCCGAAAACGTTTGCCGTCCTTCCCAATGCGCTCCTGCGTATAGAAAATGGGTCCCGGTGAATCTAACGTAATGGCGACGGCAACGAGCACCCATAGTGGAAGACCGATCAAAAGAATGGCCGCAGAAACAAATATATCGATGACCCGCTTCATCACACGTTCCCACGGCTGCATAATCTGCGGCATGATCTCAATCAACGGGAAGCCGTAAATCTGATTTGTCCGCGCCTGACCGCTGATAATATCATAGAGGTCAGGGACTATCTTCAGGCTGACGTCGTGTGAATTTGCCATAGCAATCACAGAAAGCAAACTTGCATGTTCAGACGATTCAACTGCTATAAGGATATCGCGAACCTGGAAGTGCTCTATGAGCGACTCTAGTTCGCCCACCGACGAAAGAATCGGAACCTCGTGGTATGAATGATCGTTCGGTACCGGCGAAACGGGTACAAATCCCACCACCCGGTAACCCAGTGCGGGGAATTTTTTTACTTTGTCGAAAAGGTCGACTGCCTTCTTCGACCATCCGATAATGAATGCATTATGCAAGCCAATCCCGGCTTCTAATAGTCGACGTTGGAAACTGTGCTGCAGGAGGCGTCCTCCACCCACGCATGTTATGACAATCAACCAGTAGCCAACAATAAGTAACCGGGAGTGGAGATGTGTGCCGCTCCATCGATCATCCGCATATATTGCAAAGAACAGGACAAGAACCCCAAACGTCACAGCTTTGAAAATCGCGGCGAGTTCGTCGAACCGCGATTTTGCATACCAGGATTTATACAATCCGAACAGAAAAAAGATAAACACCCAGTAGATGCTGATCGCAGCCATGGGAAGCCAGAAATCCGGCGATGCCGTGCTCACGATCAATCCGCTCTGCACCCTCAGCCAATAATAAATGGACCAGCTTATCAGAAGAGTGATCAGATCAGAGAAAAAGAGGATGATTATTTCTTTCTGTTTTGACATCGTAAATTATACGTGCCGTATTCTTATCGTCACATCTCACAAGTTTCAGACGATCCGGACGGAACTGCCTTCCTGATCGGTCCGAATTGAAATTCATCTACCAGGCGTACAAATCTCTCATACGTCTTGCTGAGATTATTATAATGTCTGAATTTGTAAGCCAGACTGATATTCGATACCCGCGGCTGACCCGGATCGAACTCCCAAGGGTGAACATAGAAACAGTAGATCTTCTGAGTCTGCAAAATTTTCCTGACACCGCGTCTGAAAACCCCGTACGGCAAAAGCCGGAAGTAGGCCCCCCCGGACCACGGAACATTCTGACCAAACACAGGCAGGCATGACAATTGAATTTCGTAGAAGCCTTGTTTTAATTCGATGCACCGGGCGCCCTCTGATTGCACGCCTGAAAGCTTCCCATAGCGATCGTGCACCATCGTTGGAAAGAGACTTGAATCGTATGTGAACCCAAGTTCGGCAAGCACGTCAATTGCCCAATCGGTGATAGAAAAATTCGGCGCCCTGTAACCCAGCACCTGCTCCCCGATGAGATTTTCGAGGAGTTCTTTCGATGCGCCGACATCATTCCGGAATTTTGCCGGGTCCATACTATACACCAGTTCATGTCTGTAACCGTGACTCGCAATCTCATGCCCGTGGGCGTGGATCTGCTTCACCAGCTCGGGCAACCGTTCCGCGATCCAGCCGAGGATGAAAAACGTGGCCTTCGTCGAATGTTGTTCAAGCACGTCCAAAATGAGACTGATGTTTCCTTCTACCCGCAATTCTCGTCCACCCCACGATTCCCGGGGTATACCCTCTTTCAGATTGTCGACCTGAAACCAATCCTCGACGTCGATACTCAACAGGGCTGCCGGGTGACTGTTGCTCATAGGAGCCTCAGACCTTTCGATCTGAACAACCTCACATCATCTTTGGTCGGGAATGTATGATAAGTTGCGGCGCGAGCATCGTTGTGTATAGAGACTGGTTCTCCCTTCTTGAACAGTTTAATTGTTTTCAGGACGAGATGCGCATTCAGGCGCTTTGTCCGGACGATCAAATCATGTAAAGACTCATTCCGATCCAGGGGAAACTCCTCCTGCAAAACAATATCTCCATCATCGAGACGCTCATTCATTTTGTGGACGGTCATCGCGGACGTACTTTCCAGATCAGAATCCAGCAATGCCCAGAAGTTGGGGAGCATCCCACGATTCTTCGGCAGTTTCGAATTATGGATATTGATGCAGCCGTATCGGGGAAGAGAAAGTATTCCAGACTTAAAAACCTGACTTGCAGCAACCGAGACAATAAGGTCAAGATTCCAGGGTCTGATCATTTCGAGGAACTCGGAAGAATTGACATCAGCGGTGGAGATCACTTTCCATTTTTTCCTGGCGATAATTTGCGTGAGAGAGATCAGACCAGCATCATCTTTCGGGAACAATTTCTGTTTCAGCGGCTTGACGAACAACTGAGACACATATCGAGCCGTCATGCGGCAAAAATCAATAGGACCGTAAAAATCATACATCCTTTTAAGAAGTTTTGCGTATGACCTCTGTCCGAGCGGCGCCTGAATCACCACGCCCCATACGGCAATCTCCTGATCATCAAGGATATTGGCAAATTCCTCAAAAAAACAAGGAATGTAGAACGGGTCATCTTGAGTAACGAAGAGAATGTTAAGCATCGGCAGTGACTTCTGCAATTCAGGCATCCCGGAGCTTTTCCCAGGTCGGCTTTTGAGTTTGCGTGATTGCCTTAAAACAGCCGACAAGCAGGGCTATATTCATCGCGAAAAGATAATAGACAAGATGCAAGATACGAATATCAATCTTGAATTTCTCGCACAACAATCCCAGGACAGCCAAACCGATCAGAATGAATTCAAGACAGCTCAAGAAATAATAAAATCCCGATATTCCGGCCAGCGCCACTGTTATGACGAAAATAGCGACGAGGAGGAATGGAACACACCATCGCAAAATCTTATGGGAGAACCATGCGAGTGATGCAAAGCCATATTTGGGATGGAGCAGCGATAGGAACTGGAACAGAGCGCTGAAATTCCCGGCGCCGATGCGGACCTTTCTTTTGAACTCCAACGAGACGACATCATAGGTTCTTTCATATCCGATAGCCTGAGGATCAAACTTTACATCATATCCTTGCTTGATGACATTCAGGGGAATGATAAGATCGTCGACCACGATTTTTTGGACCGGCAGTGGAACGAAGAGGGATTTCCGGATGGCATAAATCGCACCGGTTCCGCCGAGGGTGGTTCTGATATTGCTCTCCAGATATTTCATTCTGTTTTCCATCCCCCAATATATCGCTTCACCGACACCCCCCTCCGATTCGGGATTGGAGTCCATTAACAGATTACCCAGGACGGCGCCGACAGATTGGGAGGTAAAATTCTGCGCCAGATGAGAGATTGCCGTTGGAGCATAGAGAGCGTTGGCATCAGAAAAAACGATGACCTCACCCTTCGCCTCACGGACCAGATCATTGAGGACGGCTGCTTTTCCCCGACGGTGAGGAAACTCATAGACCCGAACCGAAGGATCATGCACGCTCCTGAGTATTTCATTGGTCCGATCAGATGATCCATCTGAACCAATCAGGAACTCGATATTCCCCGGTGGATAGTCGGTAGCGCTAATATTATCTATCTTCGCCTGTATAGATTTTTCCTCATTGAACGCCGGAACGATGACGCTGACTGAGGGAAAAGACCCGGCACCGACGGCATGTTTCGCCTGAGGGGATTTTCTTTTTGCGGCCAAAAACATCAAAATTACCGGGTAAAGGAAATAGGTATACAAAATTAGACCAGAACAGAGCCAGAAAATAAAAATCGGGATAGATCCCACTCCAGTCACCTCGTGAAAAAAACCTTACTTATCTTTATTACCATCTCTTATGAAGACATTATCTTGTTAAGATCTGCCGTCGAAGAATCCAAGGTGAAAATATTTTGGACCGTGTCATCGCCAAACTGTATATCACATCCATCCGCAAATGCGCAAATCTTCATTGCACGATGAGAGCGGGGTGTTTTCGCTTGAGAATGGCAGCAAAACATTGGCGGTACAACTCTCGGCATTTGTTCATCTCAGCTCGGTAATCATCATCCATGCCGATAACTGAGGCGAACATATGCTGGGGAAAAAGGTATGCCCGATTCATGAGAACAAACATAAGGTATTTCCACGTAGGATAATGTTTTCTGTAAAAAAGCAGCAAACCTCGATTCATCTGATAGAAGACAAACGGGTGTTTGCTTGTTTCGTAGTGTTTACCCAAGTGAACAACATTTCCCTTATTGCAGACGACGACATGTTTCCCGATTCTGGCTGCGCGGTAGCAAAGATCCGCATCCTCAAGATACATGAAGTATTCAGGATCGAACCCTCCAAGTTGAACAAATAATGATTTGGCAATAAGGAAAAACGCACCGGATATGAAGTCGACCCGAAAATCCTCGCCCTTGGAGAAGCGAAGGCGCGGCAAGGCGCACAACATTAAATACTTTAGTCCAGAAAGTTGTGCGGCTCTTAATGAGAGAGACGGGAAACGAAAGTAGCACGGTTGGGGCGAGAAATCCTCGTTAAGCAATTGGACTCCCACAACGCCGATCTGATCCCGTGATTCCATCAGCTGAAGCATCGCTGGAAGCGGATTACTATAGAGAAGGATGTCACTATTTACGAAGAGAAGATATTTTCCCCGCGCCTCTTTAGAACCGTGATTGCACGCCTGACCGAATCCGACATTGGATGGCAAGGTAAGTACGTTTACTGATCGATATTGCTTCAGGATTCGGTCAACATTGTTCTCAGAAGAAGCATTATCCACTACAATGATTTCTATTGATGGGGTATCGAGCTCTCGAAAAAGGGAATCTAACGTCTGACAGAGGACTGAAGCATTATTGTAGCTCACAATGATGATCGAGACAACAGGCTCCGACGGATAAGATGTGGGGATCATATCTGTGGCTCTGTGTATAGCTGACGGATGGCTTTCTCGAAAGCAGCCGGGCCAAATTTCTGCATAGCAAATTGGTAACCCGATTCACCAAAACAGGCGTTGAGATTCGCGTCGCGGCAGAGTCGAACCAGATTTGTGGCTAAACCTTCTCGATCCCCTGGTTTGGACAGCAGGCCATTGGTTTCATGCTTAATAATTTCCGGGATGCCTCCCACCGCGGTCGCGACCACCGGCACTCGACACGCAAAGGATTCCAAAATAACCCTCCCGAAACCTTCCCGATAGGATGGCAGAGCGAGCACACGACTCTGGGCAATAAGATCCTGCGGATTATGCACATCCTCTCTTATCTCTATCCCATCGGTTAAACCATTTTCGCTGATTAACTGGAGCACGTATGATCGATACGAGTAATCCTCCCAGTTACCGACAATTAAGAGTCGGAGGTAAATTTGCTTCAAGTGAACAATATGGATTGCTGAAATCAGATCCTCTAATCCCTTCTCGCGTGTCAATCTACCAATGTAAATGACATCGAACAGACGTTTCTCAAATTGGAAGATCTCGCCGTCATAGAGCGGCATGAGATTATAAATAACCGTCAGTCGGCGGGGCCGTTTTCGATGAAACCACCAGTCAGCTGTCGCATTAGAGTTTGCAATAACGGTATCAGCACAGAATCTGACAAATGCACTCTGGAGAAGGCGGGGCCAGCCACCATAGTCGCCATACTCATGCAGATGCCAGACCACTTTACGCCGGGAAGCCTTTGCGGCAAGCGCTGCAAATCTACTCGCTAATGAATTCAAGTGAATCATGTCAGGCTTGATCCGAAGAAACATGATGAGAAGCACAACTGACAATAAGCAGTTCACGAAAACCCGGATTGGCATATAAAGAATCTTCTGCAAGCATGACCTTGAGGATAGGTAGAGCAAGGGAATAAGATGGGATGTGATGGTTGTAACACCTTCCACCCCCTTGACACGGGCAAGTAAAGGGCCATCGGGTGGGCCTATGATGAAACAGGTCGCCGAATGCAAACTCAGGGTGCGGACGAGGTCGCACAAATATAGCGGCGCACCAGTCCGCGAAAACTGATGGGTGACAAATATTATGCGGATTTTTCGTTCCCTCCAAGAGTAGACAATCGCCACAGTATTGCCAGAAAGACCCAAAGCTGAAGAATCAGCTTGAGATTAAACATCACAGAACCTGTCAGGCTTATCACGATGACGGCGATAAACACCGCTTTCATGCCAATAAGATATAATGAAGTCAGTTCCTTTTTCGACTTCCACTTGATCCTCGATTGCATTTTCCATATCCGTTTTACCAACCAGATGGCACACAACAATCCGACGATTCCTGTCATAACAGCGATATCCAAAAAGAAATTCTCCGTTGTCTCCTCGCCGGTGTAGTATTCGTACATACGAAGCCCAATTCCCATGATGGGGTGAACTAAGAACATCTTGATGCCGAAGAACCATGTGGCAAGTCGATTTGCCCCCGCTACGACATCAATATCATATCCCCCCAGGCCAAAAAAACCAATGTATTTCCAATTAAGCATCTTGGGGTTTAACCCCGAAAAAAATTTTATGACTCTCACATCCGTGACAATTGTAAGAATGCTGTTAAGACGATTTGCGATTCGTGGTATGGTCAGGAGGTAGGAGACAGCAAGCGCGCTGACCGGAATCACCCACGCCAACAGTCTTTTTTCCATGAAGAAACCGATCACCAACACGCCAGCCGCCAACGCGACAATACTACTCCGGGAAAACGTCATGACAGTGGCGACAGCAGATAGAATAATTGAAAATGACACTAGGCGACGCTGGGCCCCCTGAAATACTTTTCGACACGATATGCCAAGCAACGTTGTCATCGCAAGGTAAGCCCCAAGGGTATTAGAGTTTCCGCCACCTTCCTTCCAGAAGATTGTTGCAAACGATGAGACAATACGGTAATTATAACCGTATCTCCCGGACTGTATGACATATTCACAAATGCCAAGCAGCGAGACGATCAGCGAGGTACACAATATCACAAATATTGCTTGCTTGACTTGCTCCTCACTTCTCAGCCATCTCAATACTAATAAGAAGATTATCAATGAGAGCAAGAAAGCATACAGGACACCAAATCCGGATATCGTTTTGGCAAGACCTACTGACGCGCCACTGTAAATTGTCGAAATAAAAGCGGTGATCATAAAGAGAATAGCCGGGAAAAAGAGACCCGTCTTTTCGAATCTCAAATTAGTTGAGCGGACTCGATCCAAAATATATATCACAAACAGTCCCGGCAGTAGGATATATTCAGGGAAAATTCCTATCGACTTAGCTCCGAGATCCAGTGGAATGGGCTGCGATAGAGGTATCAACGCCAGGATGAGGAGATATTTATCTCTCATAAGGCAAAGCAGTAAACAAGCAAATGCGGCCAGAAAAGCGAATGCTGACAGAAGGTATATCTCGGTAACAAGTCCCGTCACAAACAATCCTACCAAGAGCGAGAGTGGCAGAATTGTTGCCTTCCACGTCGGAGGATCTATCACCGAGAAGTATTTCTGCTGCTCGTTTTCCACAGGTTAACCTGATTTTGAGAATTTTGATTCAGTTGGATAGACCTTTGGTTGCGGCTCGCCGATCCTTGAAATCTTAAGGTCATTTCGGTTCATCAAAAATGAAAAAGAATCGGAGGCTGTTTCGGGGGACATTCCAGGACCAAGAATGATTTCTCTAAAGGTGATTGAATCGAACAATTGTTTTACCTCACCAAGACTGTGTGCTTGATACCTCACCGCGCGATTTGCAAGTCTCAACTCGATAAGGAATCGATCAAGAGGAGCAACATGATTCAGAATGAGAATCTTATTATACAGCCTTAGCATCTCCCGCCCGGCCTTCTCTTTCCACGGGTTCACACCCTCACCCTCCTGATGGTCTAGAACCAACACTGGTCGACTAGGATTTGCCGCACATACGGCAAGGAAAAAAATGAGCGCGTCGCGCATTAAACGCTGAGGATCATTTCGAATGAATGCATGAATATCCCTAAGATACTTCGGATGCTTTCTTAATAGACTACGCATATTTCTTGTCATCAAATGCTTCCGTTTTCTCCCCTCGAAAGATCCTCCATGTTTGTGATAGACGAAAAGGTTATTGATAAGGACGTTCTTGTATCCAGCTTTGATCGCGCGCTGACACCAATCGTTCTCCTCCCCGTAACCCTGACCAAATGTCAATTCATCAAACATTCCGATTCTTCTGACGACGTCTCGGTTAAATGCCATGCAAAAACCAACACCGGTTGGTGCCTCGACAAATTCTTCAGCGGAAACCTGACTAAACGCTTTATCGATTACGGAAGCTGGGAGGTTCTCGAATAGCGCGTTATCAACCAAAAAATCAGGGAAACTGCTTATTGTCCCGGCATTAGTGCATGGCGTCACACTTGCAATATTCTCGTGAATGATCATCGGATAGATCATTCGCTCAATCCAATGCTCAGGCACCTCCACATCAGAATTCAAAATAATGAAATGATTCGAGGTCAGTGCAGCGCCTTTATTCACGCTCCTGACAAATCCCAGGTTTCGATCATTACGAACGACAATGATTTCCCTATTGGAATGGTCTACTCTTAAGCTTCGAAGATAATTCACCACGCGATCATCGGTGCTGCAATCATCGACAACAATCACTCGATATGGAACAGATCCATCCCTTAGAACACTCTTGAACAGCGACGGCAGATACTCCATGCCGTTATAGACCGGGATAATGATTTCGATTGATTTCTCAAGTCGAATCTCGGGGATTACCGGATGAACCTGAATCTTGTCAAGAATATTTCCTAAGGGTGTGAATTCCTGTTCATGAAGTGGAATCCTGGTGATTGGATATCTCCAACGTCGACTCTTTGAAAGGTTACGCGCTGTCCTGAGAGCGCGAATAATGCCCTCAAGCTTCAGGTCACAAATCCATTCTAGCGTTCGATCTTTTATTTTTGAAAAAGTACTGTTCACTATCGGGAAATCCTGAAATTTACTGTCGTGGCTTCGGAATATCCTCGTGTTCATGCTTCAACGAGGAAAAATCCGAACATTTCCAGCAAGTGGGCATAGGCACCTTACCAATTAATCCCGCAAGTCAATCTAGGGATGGTTGAGGATTCCATTCGGGTCTCTTGCCCTGCGTATATCACTCGATCAATTCGTATACCGGAATCCTTTCGGGTAACTTCAGTGCATGGTCAAAGATGTGAAATTTGGAAATTTTCGACCAGCATGCACCAACACTGCAGATACAGCGCCAATGTCAATAGTGAATTTGCTTATCATGACGGCGACCGCAGCACCCCAAACCCCATATAAGGGAATAAGGATCGACAAGAGGCAAACAAGTATGATAACTCCAGCTAGATTTTGAAATGCAGGTATCTGTGGTCGATCCAGAGCAAAGGAGAGCAATATAATTGGCATTGCTATGATGCTCAATGTCATGGGGATGTACAACAGAATGAACAACTGCGCAGCATCCTGATAGAGAGTACCGTACAAAAAGTTTATTATCAAAACTCCTACGACACCCATCAGTAGGAGTACAGGCAACGCCATTAAGGACAACTTGATAGATTTTCGGATGTACATCCTGATCTCTTCCAGCGTTTGCAGCGCGCTAACTTTAGGCAATAAGATCGTCATAATCGACATTTGCAAAACGATGCAAATATAGACAAACCTCAAACCCAGGGCATAGCTTCCAACTGAACTGTTGGCCACCCTAAAGTAGCCGAGCATTAAGAGATCCAGTTTCACAAAAATGGTATTCGCTATCGTCTGAAGTAGCAACCACTTGCTCCAAAAAATGATTCCACGAAGGGAACTCAGGGAGGATGGAAGGCTCATCTTGGGGAGAAGTCTTGAATTCAATGCCAGGCCTGCCAACCCTGCAAAGAGTGTTGATAAACCAAATGTGAGAACGGCGAACGTAAGGTCTAGCTGATGCAAAAGATACAAAATTACGATC
>JAWOMQ010000208.1:0-9473 GCA_033852415.1 Bacteroidota bacterium | reverse complement strand
AAAGGGCTTTCATGAATACAATCCTTGATTGCGGGACCACTACCGTTCTGGAAGGCTTCTTGCCATCGGTTTTCACCTGGGCATTTCGCGCACAACTTTGAAATCCCCCTCTTTATGCTTCACAGACTAGACAAGCATGGAAAGGACTTCATCAACATCCTCTACGATCACTTCGATAAGACCGGTCAGTGGATCGGCACGAAAACTCTTATGGTTAAGTTTGGCCCAGATTGCGTGGATAGACTCACTAGGAAATACAGCCCGGCTTATTTCAACCGCTGGGATGCCGGTCTCGCAACAGATCATTATGAGCTCACCATCAAAGGGATTTTCCACTCCAAAAATTCTCAGAATGATCGGGACCTGCTCCTTAAGTTTGTCTCCTTGTTGAAAGACCGTTTTCTTGAGAATCCTGAAATTCAATCTTTCACGAAGCGTCAGCTTGGATCCGCTCTGGGCATCCAAGGAGCTCAACTGGAACGACTCAGAGCACTTATCGCATTGTTATTTCAATCTTATAGCAATGCATACCAGGATCCTGATTGGAGCATTCCGGCTCCCTACGATGTCCATTTGCTGGCCAGCAAAATGTCCGCGGATCAATGCGTCAATCACTGGATTCAGAACAGGCTTAAGCAGGATCAGGATCGGATCAGGCGTTCAAGGCCACGATTCGATAAGATGAGATTTGGCTTCTGGATGCTGTTCATCTCTCAGACATGGTCCGCGTTTTTCCTTCTGAAAGCGCTGTATGGGATCCTCCACCCTCTCCTTGCGACCGCATGCTGGTGGTTCACCGCGATTGGCATCTCTCACCTTTTGCAGATATTCGGCATAAAGAACACATTCGTTGACCCAAAGAAGGTAATCGACAAGTTCACATGGTATGCGGTCACCGCACTCATTTCCTTCCTGGCGGTGTATTTCAGCAGGTGTTAGCCCGCAACCGAGCCATATAAACGGAAGTGCCTCAAGCGGATCGCCCCGCACAACATCCTCCCCTTATCAAGGGGAGGATTACCTGAGGGGTAGGAACGAAGCATCGCCAAAAACTGGTGACCGACCTATTCTCAGAGGATCTCATGGGCGAGCCATTCGAAATCTTACGCCGAGTGCGGTGAGAGAATCGGACTCCGCTTTGCGATTTCATCGAACATCCTCTGACCTATTTAATAGTGAAACAGCTCGAGCAACATCACTGTCTCGAAAATGCACAACGTCTAACCGATGAAATCGCATCTGACCCAGAAGCCATTACCCGACTCGCGCATTTAAGATTTCGAAAAGTTCTCTTTGGTTACTTTCTCTCCAAAGAGAAAGTAACATCCCCACGGCTCGCCAGCACATGGTCTCCCGATCTCTTGACTTTTTGGCAACCCCATCCCCCGAGGGACTTTTGTTCTTTCCGGCGCCTGTCCCGATCGCGATCGGGAGTTCAAGCCAAAAGAAAGAACACTTCTCTAGTCGCGTTTCCCATCGAGATCACCTAGTGACGATTTCGTCCCGACTTGTCGGGACTTTGGGTACTTTCTTTCTGGGAAAGAAAGTATCACATATTGCTCTTACAGCCTTGCCCTTTTTGGCAAAGCCCTTCCTTCGGGACTTTCCCGGAAAGAAATGGAGATCAGTAATATGCTGCTGATATGTTCTGAATGATACCAAGTATGCTCCACGCGTGCGTACAGACAGCACTGTTAAGGCCCTCCCATGGAGTCAGCGATCGCTTCCGTATTGCCAGATCTGTCGCGGAAAGTGCTTACAAAAAGACCCCAGGCTCGCGGGCACGAGCTGGGGGCCTCATTTGTGATTCGAATGATGTTATTTCATTAGTAACATTTTCTTAATGTCGGTAAACATTCCAACCTGGAGTCTGTAAAAATAGACGCCTGTTGGCAGCACCTTTCCATCAAGTACGACCGATCTATAACCCGCCGTTTGCTGCTCGTCGACCAAAGTCTTCACCTCTTGTCCGAGAATGTTGTAGATTCTCAGCGTCACATGACCATCCTCGGGCAAATCATATCGTATGATTGTCGAGGGATTAAATGGATTTGGCGTGTTCTGATACAAGACATAGGCCCTCGGTTTGGCCGACTCCTGTTCGAATTCCTGTTGGTACACTGAACTCAATGGTAGACACGGATCAATTGCCTGAGCAGTTACGACAAGCGTCGCCGCTGAATTATTATCTACGGTCAGACTTCCTGATCCCGTCAAATTGATCTTGTCTCTCCGGTTCCCGGGCATCGCGAGCTGATAGCTTATGCGATTGTCACCCTGAATGTACCAACCCAGAACTATTGGAGGTGTGGCATTTTGAACCTGAATCATCAGCAGAGAAGGCGGCTGGTTCGGCGGAACTCCTTCAATGAATTTGCCGGATCGAAATCTTGCGCTATAGATTCCACGAGCAGGTTGAGGGGGCATCTCGTTACTTGCACCTAGAGAACTGTCGATCCCTCTTCCCGTATTCCGCACATACAGCACCTGCGATCCCCCACTTTGATCCGAGATAACCAATTGATCCAGGGATGAGATGGCAGCATCCCCCTCGCACGGTTCGCGGCCCGTGGTAAATGCCCAGGTGCTTGACCATGCGCTGGATCCGACATTGTTCTTGGAATAGACGCGCCAGTAGTAGGTTGTTGAGTAGTCAACTGAGGAGACCGATCGCGAGGTCGTCGTTACTGAATCATTTACTATGAACGATCCAAATTCTGAGCTCATTGAAACTTGGACTCGGTATGACGTGGCATATGCCGCAGCATTCCATACGAGCGTCGGTGAAATCGAAACACCCGTCGCATTATTTGTTGGCGAAGATAATGTCGGTATCGCTGGTGGCGAAGTGACCACAGTCGTGAAACTCCATGTGCTCGACCATGGACCTGTTCCAATATTGTTTATAGCCGCCACACGCCAGTAATACGTTGTGGATCCATCCAATGGTCCAATCTGCCGTGAGGTCGAAGCAACGGCGGAATCATTAACCGCTGGTGCGGCAAAATTGGAATTAACTGACACTTGAATCCAGTATTGTGTGGCACCAGTAGAGGCATTCCAACCTGCAGTCAGAGTGGTCGCCTGGTTTGTTGCCCCATTTGACGGTGATGAAAGAGCAGGGGCGGACGGTGGATTTCCGGTCGTAAAGTTCCAGATACCCGACCATGCGCTCGTACCGCAAGCATTCTTCGCATTTACCCTCCAGTAGTATGTGGTGTTGAATGCCAATGGGACCGATTGACGCGAAGTTCCTGTGAGAGTCGAATCATCGAGCATCGTCGATCCAAACCCGGAATTTGAGGACACCTGGATGCGATAAGTGGCGGCCAGACTCGACGTATTCCAGCTGAACACTACCACAGAAGGTTGACTGCTAGCTCCATTTGTCGGTGAGGCAAGCGTCGGCGCCGAGGGTGGGCTGCCCGTCGTAAAGCTCCATACCGCAGACCAGGGGCTTGTCCATGGAACATAGTTATCATCAATTCCACCCCCCTCCACTCTCCAATAATAAGTGGTCCCGGGTGATAATCCCGTTAATTGCCGGGTCAGGATAGTAGTCGGAAGCGAATCATTTACGAGCAAAGTGTCAAACGTAGACTGCTTCGAAACTTGAACCCGGCTCCAACGTGCACACTCGTAGTTATCCCAAATCAGTGTATCGGCGAGTGGTTGACTTGATACGGCGTTGGGTGGATAGATTGTGATTGGTGCAGGAATTGGGTAAAAGGGGCAGGGTACGAGCTGCGGTGTGTATGCGAAAGCACCGTTGCCTTGATTTTGGCCTAATGTGAGTTGGCCGGCTTGGGTCGCCCTGATCCAATACCCATTTCCTGGCGTGATTTGGTTCGCGACGTAATACCCTCCATGATAGCCGAAGTAATACCCCGTGGTGACAGCTGAGTGCGCATCCGCCGGGAGATTCAGCAGGTGGTCAACCGAACCGACCATATTCCAACCCTGAACCAGATTGATATTTACACTCGGCATTGGGGTTCCGACAAACCAGGCATAACGGTCTGGAGGCGCAGTTGGGTATTTAACCCAGTATCCCAAACCATCCACCATCGCATTGACCGGTTGGTAGCCTGCAGAATATGCGTACGTAGTCCCTAGCTTATGGGGGTAGAGACTGGCCGTCGTTAGATCAAACGCATTATTGGGCACGCCGGTCATGTTCCAACCCGCCAGCATTGGCACAACATTAGACCACATCCCGTGGTTCGCAAAAGCTCCCTGAATAGCTGTGAAGTGAGCTTGCTGCGATGCGGGAAAATCGTCATCGTCGACCGCATACAAGTCATAGAGGAATTCATGAAAGCTCCTGGGTTTCATTTCCAACGCCTCGTAGATCAGTCGATTTTGGTCGCTTAGCGCTATGGCATTCGATTGATATAAATCCCAGAGTGCCCCGGAAATAATCTGGCCATCATGATGAGGCTCACCAGTAAAGTCACCCCCGGTGTAGTTCGCTCCGAGAGCGAGATTATTCTGCAGTGTACGGGGATCAAGCCCTGGCCCTTGTCCTTGCAAGGCGTCCGGCGCAAATTGCGGTACAATGAGAGCAGGATCCTTGCTCACAACTGCAAAATAGTCTGCGAATCCCTCTTCCATTGCATCTCCTTGGGGGTAAATACCTGGTTGGCCCATGTCTATTCTATCCCCGATATCATTCCCGATCTTGTAGATTCTGAAGATTACGATGTGACTGCATTCGTGTGCCACGATATCCCTTGAGCGGACCCAATCAGTCGAATTAAGGTAGGATCCGAAAGAGACAAAAGTCGGAGTCGAATTCCCTACGCCCGCTGCGCAATTGCATTGGTTGTTTACATAGCCGTCCGGAAGCGGACTGAGCAACGCTCCATCATTAAATGGTGGCTGGAGAAAATATTTGTTAAACATCCATGTCATATGATAATAGAGATGAGCCCCGTTTTCATCGTCCGTATAGGGGAATGAGCCATCTAACACGACACCATCACCAGTAACGGAGAGAACATTCGAAGTTTTCAAAAAATAGTTTTGGTTGGTATAATCATCGACGGTCCCGACTGTCGAGTTTATCAGGTTGGCCTTCACTGTGTAGTCGTCGAGTTCAAGATTTGTGAACGAGTAGTGACCATTCACATCAGTATGCGTGAAATCAACTTGTACGTCGAGCGAATTATATAACACCACTGGGTTCACGTCCAGGGGTACATTCTGATCCGCGGCTGCGTTCGAGTATGTCTTCCAGACTGTCCCCGTAATGTTTCCCGATATTGTGCCATATTTATTAATCGTCAGGTTATAGTCAGAGCTTACCGTGCATGAAATTGCATTTTGATCTGTTGCGGTGACGGTAAATGAGTACGTCTTTGGCACTGTTGGTGGCATCGTCGGTGTTCCGCCGAGTTCTCCGGAATTCTGGAGCGTGATCCCGGGGGGCAAACTTCCCGCGGTCGCTGAATATGTGTAAGAACCAGACCCCCCGGATGCCGAAATGTCGACTGTGGTGTATTGGGTACCGACATATCCATCTGGCAAATTCCCTGAGGCTGGAAAAAGCGTTAGGTTTAGACATGTTGTTGCCAGGCTATAATCCTGAAACCCATAGCAAGTATTATCCGTATTGTCCACTACGTCAATTGTAAAACTGTAATTGTGAGGCGCGCCCGCTATGGTACCTGCTAACTCACAATAATCGCCAAAGTCTTGGAACGTGAGGCCCGCTGGAACTTGATCAATCGAGAATGTGTAATTGCCAGATCCTATCCCTGAGCCATCCTCCACTGTGAAATATTCATCGTACAAATCACCTATTGTTCCACCGGGCAAAACGTACGTGCCCCCTCCACAATTGCCTGGCGAAAGCTGGACGCATAAGTCACACGCGTCAGGCTCAATGGCGGTCGCCGTGTTCCTTGTCCCCGGATGGAGAACTCGTTTTGTCCCAACCTTTGTCGAAAATTTTGGTACGTTGCTGCGTTTCCGATCTTGCGATGGAGAGATTTTACCTTCAGGTCTGACATCGTTCGCTTCAACTTTCATTTTCTGAAGAACATGACCGTCGAGTGCATCGATATAATAAACAGTGTACTCCGGAAATGGGTGAGATTTTTCTAGTGTGGTCTTCCATGCCAGGCGATATTCATCGTTGTTTTGCCGCTTCATAGGAACGATTACCATCTCGGGATGACCCCGAACAATTGTCTTCTCACCTCGAAAATCTCCTTCGGCATAGTTAAGTGCAGACAAAGCATCTATTGCGGGATGAACTGAACACTTTGCATTTTCATATATTCTTGACCCAATATTGAGAATGCGGCCGCTCCTTCCAATTGTGAATCTGACTTCCGTATACTCAATAGGGATTCCGTCAATACTCTGGGCGTATTCCGCCATCCACCTCCCATGGGACGAATCGATCGATTTCAAGAGAAGATCCCTCGACCCGATCCCCAAACTCGCTGCATGATCATCAATGATCTTCCTGCCAAATTGATCGACCAATGCCTTCGATAGACTACCAACAGACATGCCGTAGTCGGATACTCCGACTGACAGACCGCCCAGAATTCGGTCTCGTTTTTGGGCATATATGGTACCCCCGAGGAGGAATAAAATACCGCCAATGATGCTTATGCATTTGCAAAACCTTCTAAGATATCTCATGATATGCCTTCCTTTCTGAATCGTTTGATAGCTTGATTGTTAATCGGTATTTTATTAGAATGGATTTAGTCAAAACGAAAGGGCGCAGGGTATCCCTGCGACTTACTCATATCCGTGAGTGCTGTTTTGACGATTGGTCGGGGGTAGTGACCCAACACTACCCCCTCTTTTGTATTCCTTCCTAGCGTCGCCCGGGGATCACCTCCTTTCGCCATCCGACAGCCCAACAATACACACTGTCTCGATTGAATGGAGTAATCTCCGTTGTCGTACCAGATCTCACATCGATCACCACGATCGAGCCGTATAACCCGATCCTCTGAATCAAGTGATCTGCGTTGGCCAATATCCTTGAGTCATCGGTGGACCAGGCAACTGGTTCAAAGTCCGGATAGGTTGAATGATTTCGGGTTATTGAATAGCTCGAATCGCCAGTGACGTCGGCAATACGAATTTCCTGATACCTCCCAATGCTCATATTACTTATGAAGGCTATCTTGTCCCCGCCTGTGGAGTAGATCGGCTTAAAAAAAATATATCCAGGCTCTCCCCAGGTTTTCAACTCATGTCCGAAAAAATCCTCAGTGGCCACTCTCACATAGTCTCTCCAACTACCCAACGAATCGTAGGCAACGTCCTCTACCCATGTCAGGAGGGTGCCGCCGTCTTTTGACCAATCGGTTACAAACCTTGGACGCGGTAACGGGGGAACTTCTTGTTCAACGGCTGTCTTAATATCGACGGTGAAGATAAGATATTCACCGAGAGCGTCCGGAACCACTTCGCGTGAGAATGCTAACTGGCTCCCATCGCGTGACCACACTGGATGCCCAGCCTGCGGTGTCAGAAAATGCGGGTTCGATCCATCATGATCCATGACGAATAAGGAATCCTCGGTCGACCCACTCAAAAAAGCAATGCGCTTTCCGTCCCAGGATATCGCCGCGTCCCAAATTTGCTGGTAAGGATTGTTAGTGATTTGTTTTATGCCAGTGCCATTCTCTCTCATCGAATAGAGCTGCTGGCTATATCGTCCCGATAGAAGGGATTTGGTTGCTATGAAATAGATTAAATATTCAGGATTCCGATTCGTACGAAGCCCTTGCCCGCATAAGAAGATGCTGTCAGGAATCGGCTCGAATAAATTGAGACACCCCGAAATGTGCAAGCTGGTTGCTAAGAGTACAATGACGGCCGCAAACGGTGATTTCATTTCAATTCTTCCTTGGCTACCTCAGCCTATTTCCCTGCTAATACAATCAAGGACCTCGGGAATTGTTCTCCATTATTTTACACTCGTTTTATTGCTTCTCCACCTTATCTCGGGTTCAAACTGAATCAGAAGAACCTGGTGGTCAACGCAAAACAGCTGATGTAGTTTGTTGTTCCATTAGACTCATGAACTCATCTTGTGTCCGGCACGTAAGTGCGCTGTGAGGCCACTCAGGGTCATACTGGATTCCCCACCCCTCCATCTTGGTGTCTCAGAAATCAATTGTGCTCGTCATATCTTGATGCTTCTATATGGAAAATGCATCGTGAGGAGTGATTGCCACCGCTAGATGGGACGGGAAATTGCTAGGCACCAAGTTCAGGACGCTCCCCATATCTCATCACTCAGTGACTAATTATCGCAGGAAAATACGAACAAGTTAGGATAAAATCAATGGGGTAAATACCTACTTAGCGGTAGGAAAACACCTACCCGACTATTAGGTTATCACCCCATTGTTAATGAAGGGGACAGTCATGAGCGATAACTCTGGTTGTTTCATCTCGACTGTGATATAAACTCGTAAGAAATAATTCGTTCAATATTTGAACATGTTGATGATAACATCGTTCAGAAATCAATCAAAAATAACATCACCAATCAACAATCCATTCCCTATAGGAGGGGATAGGTCGGAATCTCTCGGTTCCTTAGTCAGGGTATCTCACAAGGCAGAATATTTAAGCCCCGTTATCGGATCCCCGTGGGACATCCCCTTCGCCGCTTTGTTACTTTTCACGCCGCGAAGCGGTCACTTCGCCAAAGTATCCACCAATATACATGTTCCCCTGTGCGTAAGCCATCGTTCCGAAGGAATCCCTTCGGGAAAATCTTACGGCGAGTGCGGCGAGTGAATCGGACTCCGCTTTGCGATTTCATCGAACATCTTCTGACCTATTTAATAGTGAAACAGCTCGAGCAACCCGGCTGTCTCGATAATGCACAATGTCCCATCGATGGAATCGTATGTAATCCTCAGTTTATATAACCTAATGTGCGCAGGATTCGAAATCGATAGCGATGTGCGGCAGGCGTTCCAATTGATTATGCTCGTCGATATGATTTCAGCCCATTTGATAATCGATTACCAGTATTTTGACTGATATAATGGACGTGCGCGTTTCGATTTCGTCCCGACTTTCTGTCGGGACTCTTTCGGTTCCTTTCTCTTCAAAGAGAAAGGAACAATAATACCTCACACCTTTGGAAAATCCCTTCAGGAAAATCGATTGCGCTGCCCCGCGAAATCTTATAGAGGTGTGCGGAGAGCAAATTGGACTATACTTTGCGATTTCATCGAACATCAACATCGCACGTCGATTTGAAGCGCTACGTGGCATATCATCACCTCCAACGCGATGCACGCCCGATTGATGAAATCGTGTGCAATCTCCCGTCGGTATCGCCTAGCGTGCATAAGGATTCGTTCCGAAGGAATCCCTTCGGGAAAATCGATAGCGCTGTGCGGCTGGCGTTCCATTCCACACTCATATTCACTTTACCGCATGCTGCCGAACTGCTGATTTCTAAAAAGATCACTAAT
>JAWOMQ010000113.1:0-3491 GCA_033852415.1 Bacteroidota bacterium | reverse complement strand
AGGATTCCGCGCCTCCCGCCAGGCGAAAATCCTGTCCCACCAGCTTGGGATTGATTCATCGCGTTACATGGCGCTCGTTCAGGATACCACCTTCATCCGGAAACTGGGCATTGAGGCGCCTTCGCTTGAGGGATATCTTTTTCCCAGCACGTATCGGTTCTATTGGCAGCAGGATGAAGCGGAAATTATTAAGGAGCTTGTGGGTGAGTTTAAGAGTTTCTTCAATGATTCAATGAAGGAGATTGTATTCCAACGGGGATATACCATGAACGAGATTCTTACCATAGCGTCAATTGTGGAAGGGGAGACTTCGATCGATTCTGAGCGAGCGATAATTGCTGGCGTGTATTATAACCGCATACGGAAACGTATGCGGTTACAGGCAGATCCGACGATCGAATATATTCTCAGTGAAGAACCGCGGCGACTTCACTACAGCGACCTCTTCCAGGACTCTCCGTATAACACATATCGTCATAGTGGTTTGCCCCCGGGGCCAATCGGCAATCCCGGCAAATCATCGATCCTCGCCGCCCTTAATCCGCGAAAGCATAATTTCCTTTTCTTCGTGGCCAACGGAGAGGGAGGACATTCATTTTCGAAAACGTTCAAGCAGCATGTCCGTGCAATCAAAAAATACCGCAAGGCGAGGGAGGAGGAGCAACTGGAAGGGAAGAGTGAGAATGGTTAGCGCGGATGAGTACCGAAATGCTTATATTTGTCCGGTTTATCAATTTTTAACCACAATGAAGCTCTCAATCCGGGTCCGTTTCAGAAAATGGCTGATTGTCTTCTTTTCGCTATTCTCCTTCTTTTGTGCCGGCCAGCTGCCTCCCCCCGGAGGGCCCGAAGATAAGACTCCTCCGGAGGTTCTTTTGACAGATCCATCGCCCGGAACTCTGAGATTCCACGCCGATGTGATCAAGATAAAGTTCAGCAAGAACGTCTCACCGCTGAGTGTTGAACAGTCGGTTTTCCTTTCGCCAAATCTCGGACAGCTCTCATACGATTGGGGTTGGTCCGACGTGGAAATACATTTTGTGGATTCTCTCCGGCCGAATACTACCTATATTCTTACCATTGGGACGGATGCTGAGGACACGCATCATAATAAACTCGTCCACGCGTTCGCGCTACCCTTTTCGACGGGGGATAAAATAGATTCAGCCGGGGTTTCAGGGCGCGTCTACGATTCGAATCCGTCAGGGGTTATGATCTTTGCCTACAAATTGGATGGCCGGCTTGCAGATACCCTCAGTCCCTCGCGGACGAAACCCGACTTTCTCACCCAGACCGGAAAAGACGGGACATTTGCCCTCACCAATCTGGCAGCCGGCACGTACCGGATCTTCGCCATCCACGACCAATACCGGAATCTCCTCTATGACTTGCAGGTTGACGATTATGGAACACTTCCGTCGGATGTGACTTTATCGACCGCGACCTCGTCGATTTCGAATCTCCAGTTCAGAATGACGATTGCCGACACTTCACTTCCTTTTCTTTCAAGCGCGAAAGGGTTGAACCGCACACGCGTACTCGTTCGATTCAGCAAGCCAATGGATAGAGCTTCCATCCCTCCCGACTCGGTCAGTATAATTGATACTCTCTCTCGTAAGGCGCTTGAGATAAAGGATGTTTCGTTTCTGGATCCTCCTGTCGAGGCTCATATAACCACTGGCGAGCAGGATAGCGAGCGAACATATAGGGTCACGCTCCATGCTGGTAAAGATTTCCACGGAAATCTTTTATCGCTGGCGAATGACAGTGCAATGTTCCAGGGAGGTGCCCGGCCCGATACGATGAAACCTTCTCTGAAATTTCTCACTGGCAGTGACAGCATGAAGAATATCGATCCGAATGATACATTGTGGATGAACCTATCCCGTCCCGTACACCGGGAGAAAATCGCGCGTGGCGTTCACCTCTTTGATTCGGTAAACACCGAACTGCCCTGCGGGGTTGTCTGGTTCAGTTCCACGCGTGGCTTCCTCAAACCTCCGGATCTGATGTATGGGGAATGGTACACGATCAAATTCGACCTCGATTCGCTCGTCGATTTCGATGGGAATAGCTACCATGATAGCACGCTTGTGAGGCACTTCTCCACGCTGAGTACACAGACCCTGGGAAGTGTGGAAGGTACTATAGGAGATGAACTCACGACCGAGCGTTGCAGGATTTATCTCATACTTCAGGATGTACTCTCGAAGAGCTCGCCGTATCGAATGGTGGGACTCGATTCGGCAGGCCGGTTTACAGTTGATCACATCCGCGAGGGGAAATATTTTCTCTGGGCCTTCAGAGATCGTGATACCAATGGTCTGTACACATACGGTCATGTCTTTCCGTATGAACCGTCTGAGCGTTTTGCCGTGTATCCTGATACGCTGAAGATCCGCGCTCGTTGGCCTCTCGAAGGCGTTGCACTCAAATTGGGGAGATTTTAACTATTTCTGCGGAAGAGACCGCGGTTCTACCTCGATATCGGCAGACGGCGGGTTTGGCGGTATGTTGATGACCACGTTGTCGGGGACGACCCATGGGTCTTTGTAACCGAGGGTGCGGAGAGTACGGACCATCTGAGTGGCGGTGTTTCTGTCCAGAAAATCGCCCACACGTACCTTGTAATAGGGCGCATCATACACAATGTAGCACCATTGGTCCGGGAGAAGATTCTCCAGCGTGTCCTTCACGCTATTAGCCATTTCAATATTTTCAGTAAACAGCACTTGAGCACGGAATCCAGCAATGGTTTCCGGGAGAGCGGTGGTGAAGACAGGTTGTGGTTTGAGGGCGACTCGCTGCTCCAGTTCGCGTCTGGCGACAGAAGAAATATCAGCGGTGTACCTTGAAGGATTAAATGCTTTTTCCTGCTTTTTCAGGAAGGTGTTGAGTTGCTTCTGGTCCCCCGATATCATACTCTCTTCGGCGCCGCTGCAACCGCCGGCGCCGGGCAAGGCATAGAAGAGAAGAGCGCAAAGAATCAATAACTTATTTCGGGGCAATTTCCGAAACCCAGGCATCCTTATAATCGGCAGGGAATTGTTGCACCATCTGGTCACGGAATTGACGAGCGTCTTCCTTCGTGGTGAAGGTGCCGACCATGACCTTGTAGAGTCCACTCACATTATCGTAAATAACACTTACACTCCGGTTGAATCGTTCCTTTGCAATAGCGGCAATTCGTTCCGCGTTATCCTGCATCTTGTATGCGCCGGCTTGAACGGCAAAACTGCCGGCTGTCTGCTGTGAGGAAACTGCTGTCTGGGGCGATTGATATTCTGGTTTTTTTGTTTCCTGCATCGAACCGTTGACAGTATCGACCCTCGTGGGCGCTTTCTCTTCTGGTTTCACAGCCTGGTCGGATGTTGAGGTGGGGGCAGGTGGGTTCGACTTTTCCGCCGAAGGTTTTGATCCGCCGCAGGCATTGATCATGCAAAGGAGGAATAAGGAAACGCCGTACAGCATGAATGATTGAGCACGCATAG
>JAWOMQ010000101.1:0-14365 GCA_033852415.1 Bacteroidota bacterium | reverse complement strand
AGGAGCGACAAGTAATCCGATGAGATATGTTGTCGCTGCTTCACCAATCCCGACCATGGTCATCTCGGTACCGCTCTTGACCCAAGAACGTCCTGTGACAAGAACCTTTGATGCGCCAACTGCGAAGTGGGCAAATGTGCTGACCACGAGTGAAAGGATCAACGCTGTTACTCCCTGAGTAAAGAGGAACGGAATAACGGGAATAAAAGCGCCCACCGCCGTACTCACAGTGGCGCTGATCGCGGATTTCCATTCGTTCGGAAACGATTGCTCCGAAAGCCCAAGTTCTTCATGCGCGAGCGTTTTGAGGAGTTGCTCGGGCGCTTCCGCAAGCCGAATGACCATTGCCTTTGCCTCAGATTCTGTGAACCCTTTCAGCTGATAAAATAATTCCAGCTCTTCCTTTTCTTCTTCAGGATTAGTTTCTATCTCACCTCGTTCCCGTTCGAGCTCGGCTTCGTATACCTCACGTTCAGACTTTGTAGCGAGGTAGGCTCCACTTCCCATTGAGAGTGCCGAAGCAATCATTGTCGCCAGTCCGCTCAGAAGAACAAATTCGCTATTGACGTGGGTGGCGCCAGAGACCCCGCTCACAACACCAAAAGCTGCCCCGAGACCATCATTGATGCCATAAATGGCCTGCCCGATCCACCCGCCGGCGCGGACATGCCACTTTTCCCGGCCCAAAATCTTTTCAAGGCGCGACCGGGGTTGAGGGGTACGGCCTTCAAACTCTTCGAGAATTTTCTGGTGTGCATTTTCCTCTCTCTGCGTCTCAAGCAGAATCGACTTGTCGTGCTCTGATTGCGCATTGTCGAGCAAAATCTCGTAGAGCGAGTCGGCATCGCGTTCGCCTGCCTCCAGCATTTTTGCCGCTGCCCCGCTGTCACTCCGCAGCAGGATCCAGCGGCGCATCCGGTCAAGCAACGTCTCGGTGTACTCTCCCGGAGCTTCGCCCAGTTCACGGAGCCGCGCCTCCCATGTCGCCGCATGCCGGTCCTCTGCCTCGGCCATTCTGATGAGGATTTTCTTTTTCTCAGGATTGGATTCGCGGTTCGCTAATGCCCGGTAATTTCGCGCACTGCGCACTTCATCCGCCCATGCACGTCTGAGACCATCAATGAATTTCTGCCGGTTATTCATGCCTTGACTTCCGCGTTAATGATTTCAAAAGCAAACATTGAGATCGATCGTAATTTCGTACTGACGTCCGTTATTGTAATTAATTGCAGACGAAAAATCAATGCGCGTCCGGGCCGGAAAGAATCCGGTTCAATGATAGATGTCCTGGCAAAGAATGAATACATCCCTTATGGAAGCCCCACCTTGGAGCTGTACCTAGAGAATTTTGTGGGCAACAAGCAGGAGATCGCCGATTTGTGCTGGCACAACAATGTTCGGGTAATTCTCTTTTCAGGTCTCAAACCTGCGAGCTGGCCACCGTTCAACTCGGAAAGTGCAGCGAGAATGGATAGTAGGTAGATCGAACAATATCATGACAGATATGATAATGCCGGTATCCTCTACCGTTATGGCAAAATCGACTCAGCGATTGGCATCCTCAAGCAGCTCATCGCCATTAACTCGTTTCGCGCCGGTGCCCACCATTCTGAATACCCTCCGTGCGCCCTGCGGGCCGCCAAAAAGAGGCTTAAAATTACAACGGAGGCGTGCGGGTACAGCATTATCTTTAGAAAGGTGGAATACGCAAAAAACTGAAAGAAGATAAGGACATTTCTGTGGAAGGTCAGCGTGAACCTGATCAAAATGAGTCTCGTTTGTCATCATTTGTGAAAACACAAGAGAAACAGTATATTAAAGACCTCTCAAGCGCCTTCGCCAAGTCAAAAGGGTATTTCCATGGGTCAGGTTCGTCTTGAACATGTTAGCAAAACATTTGAAATTCACACGGTCGTAAAAGACTTTAACCTCGAGATCGACGATCGCGAGTTTGTTGTTCTGGTTGGACCGTCAGGATGCGGGAAGTCAACCACGTTGCGCATGATCGCAGGTCTCGAAGAAATCAGCGAGGGGCGAATCTTTATCGACGACAAACTTGTGAACGACGTTCCACCGAAAGACCGGGACATCGCAATGGTATTTCAGAATTACGCGCTGTATCCTCACATGACCGTCTATGAGAACCTTGCTTTCGGGTTGAAGATGCGGAAGTATGATAAGAAGGATATCGAAGTCCGTGTCCATGAGGCCGCTGAAATTCTTGGAATTTCGACGATGCTTGAGAGAAAACCAAAGGCGCTATCCGGAGGGCAACGCCAGCGAGTGGCACTCGGCCGCGCGATTGTCCGCCGGCCCAAAGTCTTCCTCTTTGACGAACCACTCAGCAATCTTGACGCGAATCTTCGCGTACAAATGAGAACCGAAATATCCCGCCTTCATAAACAGCTGAGCACGACAATGATTTACGTAACACACGACCAGATCGAAGCAATGTCGATGGGTTCGAGAATCGTCGTCATGAAAGACGGAATTGTGCAGCAGGTTGATACACCACTGACAATCTACAACTCACCTGCAAATCAATTCGTGGCGGGTTTTATCGGAAGCCCAACGATGAATTTCTTCAGCGGGAAGATTGTTAAAAAAGAGGGACTCATGTTCGTCAGAGATGAGGGAATGCTCACGCTCCTGCTGGATGACAAAGCGCGTGCGGGAAGCAACTTACCCGTTGATCAACCCGTTGTTCTTGGGATACGACCCGAACACATCCATTCCCGCCCAAGGGACGGTGCCTCCCGACCAGTTAAGGTCACCATCGAGGTCACCGAGCCCGTCGGCAACGAGATATTTCTTTACTTTGTCCTCGGAAAGACGACAGGCCAATACGTATCCCGAATCCCATCCGACCTTATTCCGCAAAGCGGGAAGGAGTTCGATCTTTATTTTGACGCCGACAAGTTTCACTTCTTCGATTCAGTGACTGGAGAAGCACTCTAATCCCTTCGTCGGGAGTATTATGAGACAAAGGTAGCGTATACCTGCTCCCCGCATCCTCCTTGTGATGGCATTCCTCATGAACCTGGGAACCTCCCTCCTTTTCCCTCAGTTCTAAACGGTTGGGGCAAGGCGTTCCTGGCGGCGCAGTGTATCAGGCCGAGATCTCGACATTCTGCCAGCGATTCAGCAATCGGTCTAATTTAAGAAGATGGGAGGCGGTCGTTTGATATCAGCGAGGGGACATTCTCTGCCAGATCTTCAGTCAGTGTCGGGAAAGCGATATCCAAAAGGCTAAAATATCGGGGCCAGAGGGATCACATAAACATCTGGAAAGGTAGAGTCAGGTGACAATCATCGCCTCAGCGGGACCATCAACCAGCATAGAAGTTAACAACAAGAGATATAGAAAAATCTGATACGCGAGCTCGCACAAAGTGTGTCGAATGATGGCAATTCAAATAGGACGAGAAAACACTCGTCCTCCATCTTGCTGATCGATGCGGTCGCCAAACCATTATCGTTCAGCCACAATAAAGTCTTTGTCAGCGGTGAGGAGGGAAATAATACGACTTCGCGTACTCGGTCACCATTCTATGAGTATTATAAACAGGAAGAATGGTCCGAAGTGCCTGACGCACACGGCTAATCCACTTTCGTGGGATCCCAAATTTATCCTGGTGGTAGAATGTTGGAATGACCTCCTGGCTCAGAACGTTGTAGAGTGATTCTGCATCACGCTTATCGACTTCCTCCGGGGTCAGATCGTCGTTCAGATTCCCCCCAAATGCCCAACCGTTCTTCCCGTTATACGCCTCGTTCCACCAACCATCGAGGATACTGAAATGCAGCCCTCCATTAATCGTTATCTTTTGCCCGCTCGTCCCGCTCGCCTCAAGAGGTCTCCGTGGAGAGTTCAACCAGACATCACATCCGGCAACAAGATAACGGGCCATATTCATATCGTAGTTTTCAAGGAACACCACCTTGCCGTAAAAGGGATGTGAATGGGTTATCTCAATAATCTTATGGAGGTAGGCTTTGCCATCTCCATCGCGCGGGTGAGCCTTACCCGCAAAGATCATCTGAATCGGGCGCTGAGGATCATTAAACAGCTCCACTGCTCGTGAAATATTGGAGAAGATGAGGGGAGCTCTCTTATAGGGTGCAAATCTTCGTGCGTAACCAATCGTGAGTGCGTCAAACGAGAACAGATGATAGACGGCTTCCTCCCCTGACACGCCACCGATTGTCTGTTGCTTGCGCGAACGGGATCGGAGAAATTCTACCAGCTGGCGGCGGAGCTGATAACGGAGAGACCAGAGCTCCTCGTCGGTCACGACTTTCGGATCCGAAACGTACGCCCAGAATTTTGGATCATCAAGCCTGTCTTTCCATGTGTGAGAATCATGCCGCTCCCAAAACTCCCATGAGGTCTGGGATGCCCAGGTTGGGATATGAACCCCATTTGTAATCGATCCAATCGGGTTCTTGGTCATCGTCTTGTCACGGTACAATTGTTTCCACATTTGCCGTGAAACCTCACAGTGCCTCTTGCTGACGGCATTGGCAGCCCTGGAGAGCCGAAGTCCCAGGATTGTCATTGTGAACTCTGCATTTTGTCCCGAATCAGGCGAAAGTCCGTACCTCATAAGTTCGGGGATAGATAATTCCATACTTTCGGCGTAAGGCCTGAACGAGAACTCAAACAAGTCCGCCGGAAAACGATCGTGTCCGGCCGGGACAGGAGTATGAGTAGTAAAGATGCATTGTTGTTGCACCTTTTTCTCTGCGGCTCCTTTTGGGAGACCCTCGGCCAACTGTTCGCGCAAAAGCTCAAGCGTCAGGAAGGCGGCATGTCCTTCGTTCATATGAAACACCGACGGCTTAATGCCCAGGGCGCGTAAAAATCGTACACCGCCGATACCCAGAATTATTTCCTGCCTTATCCGGGTGTTCATGTCCCCCCCGTAGGCTAGACCCGTCAGCCCACGAAAATCTTCCGGGTTTTCCGGGACATCGGTGTCCAGAAGGTAAACACGTGATCGTCCAACCTTGACCAGCCAACCCTGAAAGTAAACGATACTGTTGCCGATCGTCACGTTGCAAATAAGAGGTTTCCTCTGCTTGTTCACGATGATTTCGACGGGAACGAGCTCTGGAATGGTTGTGGGGTAATTCTCAGTCTGGTTCCCCTCCTGATCGATATGTTGTTGAAAATATCCTTTTCGATAAAATAAACCGACTCCAATGAACGGCAGACCAAGATCGCTCGCCGACTTCACATGATCGCCCGCAAGAATACCGAGCCCACCCGAGTAGAACGGGAGGCACTCGTGAAATCCAAATTCAGCGCAGAAGTAAGCTACGAGATCGTTCTTGCCGATGTTTTTGAGATTCCGACGCTTCTCCGGGATAGCGTGCATGTAGGCATTAAATGAGGAAAGGACGTCAACGAGGCGCTTGAGAAACGCGCGATCTCCCAACCTTGCATTCAATTCAGTGTCCGAGACCTGCGCTAAAATTGCCACGGGGTTATGATTTGTGGTATCCCACAGCAAGGGCGAGAGTTCTTCAAATATCCTTTGAGCCGGTGGATTCCAGCTCCACCAAAGATTTCTCGCCAAGGAGCCAAGACCCGCGATAAGGTCCGATCGATCGACTTGTTTCTCGGATTTCTTAACAACTTTTCCCATGCATTCCTTGCAGCAAATTCAACAAACTCGAAAATTGGTTGAATTAATCTATGAATATTTTATTGAAATCAAAACCCAATCTGCACACTGCCTCCTCCGCCTCCTTCACAATCCGGCTGAAAGACAGGCGGGCAGCCAACATGACAATATGGTTGCAGGATATTAGACCCCGCCGAAATGTTTTTGTCTTTCAGCCAAAAATGTGTAAGTTTAGTGAAGGATTATCGAATCAGACCAAAATTGGAAGATCGCGCCTCAACAGGGCGAAGATTGTTCGCCCTCATAATGCTCCTTCTCTGTTCCTCGTTCGCCTACGGCCAGGGTATCAGTGCGGGGGTGAATACCATGCATGACGAGAACATTTTTGACACCTATATACCGATCCACGATCAGGTAACACAGCTAAATCTGGGCCTGGGAAAAGCGTGGGATTACGATCAGTTTTCGCTGGATCTCCTGTATGAGGGCCAATTTGTTCTCTACAATTCCATCAGTGCCAGGAATTACTCCATGCATTCGGTATTCATCGGGTCACTCTATCATTTTGAGAACAATAATGACGAGTCCTCCGATTCTACCGATGCAGGAGATGACTCGTCGACCGCACCTAGACCTCTGCCGGGATATACTGAGACCACTTCGAACCTGCACACTGACAGTCTCGACCATTATCTGACTGCGTTACTCATTGGATTCTCGCAGTTCAACAAGATTGAATTTGATCAATATGACAACGCCTTAATCTCCGGAGTGGTCTATTTCAGACAGCCCGTTGGGGCAGCGCTCAGTCTCCGTCCAGGCTACTCATTTTCGTACCACGACTACCCCCATCTCAGCGCCTTGTCGAATTTCCAGAATACAGGAATTCTCCTGCTAGGAATATCGCCATCGCAATCGAGCTGGCTGTCGGTGACAGGATCGTTCGGATTCGAACGTTACCTCGAAAACTCTCTCTTCACGTTTACGTATACAGACACCATCCCCGGAGCAGGCAGCGGACACGGCAAGAGCCACGGCGGTGGAACCGGCGGATCATCCGGCTCGGTAAGATCGCACAGCGCAGTATTCCAATTCACAAACCCATCGGTCAATCAGCTCTCCGCAAGTGCCGGATTACGCCAAAACTTCTCCGCACAGTCAGTTGTGGATATCCAGGTCATGCTCTATGCGACCCCGTCAACAACAGCCAGAGTGATCCCCGAACGAATCCAAAATGCAATGGAGTCTCATCCCGGAACCTTTGGCTCCCTGACCAGTGAGAATGAAATCTTTGACGATCACTTTACATATTCGGGGACCCAGACAACCGTGCAGTTCAAGCAGCAGATACCTTTTAAGATCACGATGGAGCTCGACGGAATCTACCGAGGAAAAACATTCACTTCACCCGCTACATCTGTTCTTGGGGACACGTTGGCGAGCCACCGGATCGACAACCGATATGAAACGGGACTGATTTTCTCCCGTCCCATCACCATTGGTGAGAACCGTGTTCTGACGCTGACGACTGAATTCCATTACGTGAGAAATATGTCAAATGAGCCCTTTTACGATTTCGGCAAGACTGTCTTTCTTGCAGGCATTCAGTACGCATTTTGAGCCGGACTTCATGTGGATAAATACCGGGGTGGCTCTCGGGCTCGGATAATCACCAATACACTCCTGCCCTTGCTGCTCTTCGCGGCAGCCCTGTTCCTGCGCCTTTATAAACTCGGGGATAAAAGTCTGTGGGACGACGAAATGTTCTCTCTCAATATCGCCAGCTCCCCTTTCACCGACATCCAGCAAGCACTAGTCGCATCATATCATCATCCCCCGCTTTACTTCTACATCACCAAAATTTCATTGGCTTTCCTTGGCAGAACAGCGTGGGCGTTAAGGTTCCCTTCGGCTCTGTTCGGCGCCATCACGGTTTCGCTGCTCTACACTATCGGGAAGCGACTCTTTTCCAATGCTTCTGGGATTGTTGCGGCCCTGCTCTGCCTCATTGCACCATTTCACCTGGCATATTCACAGGAAGGGCGACCCTACGCACTCGCCGCACTGATATGTCTTCTGACTATTTATGCGTTCATCCGCTTTCTCCGTACTACCTCTTCACGAAATTCTCTTTTGTACTCCATAAGCATTTTGGCTCTCCTCTACACCCACCACTGGGGGGTCTTCGTGCTCGCAGCGCAGGCTGTTATTTGGCTGGTCTTCACGGATAAACATTGGGATACCCTGAAACACGGACTGCTTGCCTTTGTCACGGTCGCTGTGCTCTACATGCCGGAGTTCCTGGCGTTGCGACACCAACTCAGGATCGACTCCACTCTCGCTTCTTTCTGGGTAGAGCCTCCATCGCTCTCCACCCTGTACCACCTTGGCACAGCCTACAGCGGCTCATACTTCAAAATGGCATCATCAGCATTTGTGATGACTACGAGTGCACAAGTAGTCGCGGTGATTCTGGTTGCCGCTCTGATCGCATTCTCATGTTACACGGTTGTCAAAAAGAATGAGCGCGACGCTATCGTTCTGCTCCTTTGCTGGATTGCCATCCTTGCATTACCGTTTTGCGAATCGCTTGTGCGCCCGGAGGTTTTCGTTTGGTACAGATATCCGGTCATCGTTTTCCCTCTCTTTTGTCTGATTGTGGGCGCGAGCTTAATTAGTTCCATTCTGAAAAAATATGCCCTTATCCTTCTTCCTGCCCTTCTCATAACCAATCTCGCGGCAGACATTCTCTATTTCAGCTGGGACAAGGGGAATGCTCAAGAGGTCGCGGGATATGCGGAGGAGTTTTCCCAAAAGGAGGTCGAGTTCCTGATTCGGCCGCGTCAATTTGCCCCCCTGTTTAATTATTACTATACCGGACCAATCCCCCAGTACGACGAAACATACCTCGACCAGCCACTCGGCGGAATCATCGACACGGCGAATCAATTCGCTTATATCCACACGGATGTTCCTAACATCATCTACGACTATATGGAACAACATTTCGACAAGGTCTCAGAAAAGAGGTTTCCCGGCGAAGCACACCTTGGGATAGTGATTGATGTCTATCGGCAGAAACCAGATACCAGTGACGACCAATAGGAGCCAGTGCCGGCCACAAATCTCTTGCCGGAACAGCGTCAGTCCCCCGCGCACGACATAGCTTAGCGTCGAATCCTGAATGCCGAATACGAACTGGCAAACGATTGCTCCTGTTATAAGATCCTTTGAAATTGTGTGTGGCTCACAATTCAGTCGATCTCCGACCGTCCGTGCCCACTAATCTGATTGTTGGGCTCATGTTTCGAGGCAGGTTTGAGAGAATGGGGTAGGAATTGGAGAGGTTTTTGATTCGCGCGCAACCGCTTCGCCGGTGAAACTATTTTGGTTGGACCTCGGTCGGATCCACTTCAAAACGGACGGTTTTGACCCACGTCCTTTTTTCCTTCTTGACCACATCGAGATAGATTGCCTTGCCAACGATGTAAATCCAAAACTGGCAATACGTAAAATACATGAGGATAGTCAACAGCAGGTTCGCGAATCTGTCTTCACGATCATACGAGAGAGCAAGTAGGATCTCAAGAATAAAAAGTACCAGTGCGATTGCCCAAACGGTCGTGTAGGGCCCTGGGAGACTGATCATCACGACATTAAAAAGGCCAAGGAGGAATAAGATGTCCGAGCTCACGATTGCCACGAGAAAAATATAATATAAGGACAAGAGATAGAGCATTTCGACGGCCAGAAATTTGTTCTTAAAGGCCGGAATCTCCTTCAGAAATTTCTTCCCGACATAGTTGTTGCCGCGGACCCACCGGGTTCTCTGCTTGATCCAGACCTTCCAGGACTCCGGTTCCTGCTCATAGGTAACCGAATAAGGGATAAATTTGATCCGGTATCCCTCCTTGTAAATTCTGATGCTCAGTTCCGAGTCTTCAGTAATTGCATTTTCATCCCAGCCGTTGAGTTTATCAAGAAGTGAACGGCGGATGACAAGATTCGTACCCGGCAACGTCGACACCTTAAACAGGGACCACCGACCCGCCTGCAGCATGTTTTGGAAACTCAGAGTTTCGATATTGATGAAGCGCGTAAGGAAATTCCTTCCCTTATTTATTGTGCGGAACTTTCCCAACACGGCGCCTAAGCTCGGGTCGAGTGAAAGTTGAGCCATGAGATATTTGAGCGCACTCGGATGAGGAGTGTTATCAGCGTCGTATACCGCAATAAAATCGGCATCGGTTTCGCGTAACCCCAAATTCAGCGCCCTGGATTTTCCCTGTCCACCCTCTCCATGCGGGACATTATACAACCTGACACTTTGATGCCGGTCAGCATAGCGCTGCACAATTACAGATGTCTTATCTGAGGAACCGTCATTTATGACAAGGATTTCAAGCCGATCCTGAGGGTAGTCCAGTTTGGTCATTGCGTCCAGTGTGTAGGCGATGACCTTTTCTTCGTTATGTGCTGGGATCAAAACGCAGACTTTTGGAAAGTCGAATTGAAGAGAATCTACAATCCGCTTTTCTTTAATTGAGCGACGATAATGGAAAAATCCGGCAAGAGTGAGGATGAGCTGGTATCCGATCATGAACCAGATCAGGATAACAGAAACAAGGAAGACAATGCTGAGATCGAGTTCCAGAAAGGTTTGATTAGCCATTCAAACAACCAGATCCTTTGATCTCGAAACCCGTACAACCGTATAGAATGTCAGAAGTGCAGCTCCTGACAACATCCCAAATCCCACAATAATCCAGGACGACCAGAAACTCGTGATGTCAACGCCGTAGGAGACGGTCGTCTCCAGCACGGCAATGACTGCATGCTGCCCCGCGGGCAGGACAATGCTGAATCGCCGATACCCATCAAGGACGTTCACATTTATTTCCTTGCCGTCGAGAATCACAGTGAACGGGCGGTGACTGAAGGAGGCGACGCATCTTGTGGGGCTGGAATATGAGAGCGTAACGCTCCGGTTTGATGTCGACAGGCTTGTAAGGTCACCTGAAATCGAAAGTAGTTTTCCACCTGTCGGCCGTTTAGAAAAAGGATCGCCCGCGTGAAATTCGGCCTGGATAATGTGCTCGCCCGGAGGAATCATAAATAATCCGCGGTCAGAGGTTATTCTCTGACCATCTTCCAGCGTCAGTGCCGAATATTCCAGGGGGAGCTCCATGATCACGCCAAAAGGGGTGGAAAGTCGCCATCCTCCTGGGATCGGAACCAGGGTTGCCCTGGCCGAAGAGGCATATGCCATCATGCGGAAATCCTGCGGCCGGACACTCGATTCCGAATAAATGGAGAACCTGTCACTCCCAAGGGCCGCAGCATGAACTAACTGATATGCCTCGATGCCGGTCTGGATCAGGGTTGGAAAGTTCATCGGTTTTTTCTCGTCCCTGAAGGAGAGAATGTTCAAATCAAGCATGAATGTCTTATCGGGAGGCAGCAACGCGCGATAGCGTTGTCCAATCTGATTGTAGCGCCGCGGATCCTTTGACCATTCGGATTGGGGATCCTCGATCTGAAGAGTAAAATCATATTTATTCATCAGGCCGATTATTTTTGAAACGTCGACTCCATGATTCGGGCGCAACTCGGGATTCCCAATATTATCCATCGCGGTTATGACAATATCAAGGTAAGGTTTATCGCGTTTGATATCGGCAAGAATTTCCAGAAACTCCTCGTGAAGGCGGGTAAGGACATCCACCCGGAAATCCTCGAGCTGACGCGCGGCGTGAAGGTTAGTCTTCCAATAGTATTGCGAAAGTGGATCCAGAATCTGAACGGGATCGTACCCATACTTTGTCCGGAACAACTGCCGGGCTGAGGGGTGCATGGGAGTATACAATTTGGGATCCTTTAACCCATTTCCCGCGTCAAAGTAGAGCTCTGCCAAGTTAACACCGTCCCAGTCATATTTTCTCAGGAACGCGGAGAATATTCCCTCAACAGCCTTCAAACACTCCGGGCTCGTGAGTGCCACCGGATAGCGCCATGAAGGGCGAACCGCCTCCCCTCTGTAGTTTGTTTCCTCCCATTCAGGATGTTCCTTCCAGAATTTTTCAGAGACTTGCGGAGGATCAAGCCATGCATACACGAGGATACCATTGGCATGGCATAGCGAAATCAATCGATCATAATTATATGTCCAAGTGGGATATTGGTGCCATCCCACAACATGGACTACCCTTACACCAGCCATGGTCCAGCGTTTGACCAGATCTTCGATGCTCATATTATGGCGGTAACCATCATCAAAGTAAACTTCCAGATTCTCACGTCGCAAAATCGGCTGAAGATGGAAATATTTTCGGACATAATCGAACAAATAGGGAAATCGGCTGTAGCCCCCGTTGCTCACCGGATCAAACCGAATGCCCAGGAAGAGAAACTTGCCTTTCCCGTATGCTCGGCCAATAACAATAGGCGCCTCGGTCCTTTCGTCCACACAAAAGACCTCGTCGTTGCGATCAACATCGAACCTCGTCATAATATCGGGAACATTCAGGATTAAAGGATCTTCCGGATAAAGGCGATCCCTCATGTGCTCGATCTTGATAGTTGATTTGGCAAATTTCACCCCCAGTTCTTCCGCCAGACCATTTCTCCCGTCGGTGATGACATTTCCACCACTTTCCACAAAGTCGATGATGTGGTCGTAATCGCGGTTGGAAAGGTGCTCCACTTCATGATATGGGACGATGAGGAGATTGTACGCACTCAGGTCGGGTATCGAGTCCTCGGCAAGAGTGTCCAGATTGAGATTGAGGGAGCGGACAGCGGAGGCGAAACTCTCCTGATTATTCGATGCGACGCCAGTGAGTCGTTTGTCCCAGACCAATGCAGCTCGAGCTTCAGAAAACGTTTCTTCCGACTCCGTAAGCCCTTCCCAGAAAGATCTTGCTTTCAATCGCAATTGATCCAGAAAACTCAGTTCGGCTTCCCAATACTCCGATGGCTCGGCGTGATAGATCTGCCCTGGCGGAACGACAACCAATTTATGAAAGAGGCCGCTTATTCTGTCGGGGGATATTTCCCAGCGGTCAATCTTGCCGTCCGGGCGCAACCACGTCTCGCGCAAATATTGACCGTCAAGGCGTATCGATATAGAATCACTCCCTGTAGCAACCACATGGTCGGAGGTACGGACGAGATTAGACTCGTTCTTGACATCCATAAAGGTGTACCCCATCTCAAGCACCCCGTCAACGTATTCCTCCATGTATTTTTGATCGATGAAAGGGTGAATAAAACATGAAGCGAAGCCATCCCTCACGGCGAGCTGGGCACGAGCTCCATCCAGAAGCGCCTTCACCGCACGCTCCTCCACCTCAGGGTTGCTGTCTAGTGGGATATAACCAAGATCCTCGGGAAGAATACGCTGCCCGTATAAATCCTTTTCTATGATATAGGGAAAATACTGGCTGTACTCGGAATTGTCGATGACAAGCCGTTGTTCCATTGCGGTCGTGAAGAACTCGGGAAAGACACTATAGTCCAACTGAGACGCAGTGTAATGGGGAGTTTCCCAGACAAGCGGGAATATATTGTTTTTCCAGCACTCCTCCAGGCCAGTCCGCATTTTTTTCTCAACATATTCTTTTGAGTCGGATTTTATTTTCCGATCCAGGCTTCCATCCCAGAATTCGTAGTCAATCGCAGTCACTCCCTCGTATTGATGGGTAATGCCGTGCATCACGATTGTCGCGCCGCGCGATACCATATAATGAATGGCGTCCACGAATTCGGGTTTATCGGAGAGGCTTACCCGGATTCCCTGGTCAGGATCGACAAAAAATGGGATGATCCCAACAAGAAACGGAACATGTTTCGAGTACATGAGATCTGCAATTTCCCGCAGTCGCGTCGGACTTTCGAAAACGTCAACATCCTCAATCCGGAGGAGAGCGCGGTGATTCTCTTCATGCGGCTGTCCCAGCAGATCATGGAGCATATCTGCGAAGTAAATATAGCGATCGGTTTCATCCGCAGAAGCAAATGGAGAGTCTGCGAAGTACATAAAGTTGCCACTCCGGATGATATATGGATATTCCCGTTTGGTGGAGGAAGAATATGCGGTGGCAATCACCTCCGCCCTGTTGGGGTCTGAGACTGTGATAAGATTGAGATTATGTTCACCCTTTGTAAATGTCCGGCCGGCAGCGCGCACGTAATCGAACTGCATTGCAGTATCAAACATCTGGAAGGTGAATCCATACTTCTCGTTCAAGTCGTACTTTTCAGCGTACTTTTCGAAACCGGTATTCATCCAAATAACCTGCTTCCTGGTCATGCTCAGGTCACGGAGGAACCTATCGGGCGGATCATAGTGTTTGCTGAATCCTATAAAAAACGTGATGTCGTACGGTTCCATCTCACCGGGAGTGAATGCATCTACCCCCTTAATCACATAGTCGGCATCAAAATGGCCCAGGAGCATCGCAAGCTGTCTGGCATCTCCCCGCGCGAGGTTGGATGGAATATCGCTCCCTTCGAACAAAATGAGAATGTGCTTTGTGAATTGCCCGGCCGTGAGGGAGTTGTTTGAGGGTAGCAGTACCACGCAGAGCAAAAAGCCAGCAAGCAGAGATTTCAACGGGGTTTGGATAGTATTAATACCATTCAGATTCCTAGAAAAATACTCTTTTGCACGCACATAATCAATGTCCCTACCCTCGTGAAAATTTTTTAATGTGTAAAATAGGACGCAAGTGGCT
>JAWOMQ010000004.1:0-8458 GCA_033852415.1 Bacteroidota bacterium | reverse complement strand
TTGATAAAGCGGCCGCTGTTCTCTGTACTGAATGATTTCGCGATGTCGATCAGTTCGTTGATTGTTACTTTTGGGGGGATATCCTGAAAGTAGAGGAGTTCGCAGATTCCTATCCGGAGAAGGGTTTTATCGACAATCGCAATCCGATCGAATTCCCAGTGAGAAACTTTCTGGCGGATGATTTCTTCAATCTCATCCTTATGCTGAATAACATCGTGAACAAGCTTCTTGGCAAATTCAAAATTCTCTTTGTCCGACCGAAGTTCGATGAGAACCTGCTCCATGACATTCGAAATCGGCTCACGGGAGATTTCGTAGGCGTACAATGCCTGTAATACTTTTTCCCTGACAAGCCTTCTCTTGTATATTGCCATAATCGCTTCCTCAGTTCATCATTCCTATGCCTTGGGCAAGACGAGACGGATAAACGTCTGATCACGCATGGCCGTTTGATGCAGCATTTCCCGCATAAAGATTCCGCAGATGACTCACACTTGCGATGCGTTGTTCGGCGAGACGATTGGAGGCTTCATACGTGGGAATTTTTTCCGTCTTCGCTATTTCAAATATCTTCCGGACTGTATCGTAGATCGCCTCAGTGTGTTTGACGGCGCGTTCGTGCGGATGACGCTCGAGCTCATTTGCCACGCTGATCAGCCCGCCCGCATTGATTGCATAATCAGGAGCATAAAGGATTTTTCGTTTGATGAGCATCTGGCCGTGTTTCCTCTCATCAGCGAGCTGGTTATTTGCCGCTCCCGCGACAATTCCCACATTCAGCCGCGGAATTGTTTTATCATCCAGAACACCTCCCAGGGCACAGGGGCAGAAAACATCCCCCTCCAGGTCAAAGATCTTTGTGTGCGAAACAACTTTTCCCTTCGTGCGTTCGGCGACTTTCTTCGCCTTCGATTCATAAATGTCTGTGATAAAGAGACGGGCACCTTCTTTCGACAGGTAATCACAAAGTGCCGAAGCTACATGGCCGGCGCCCTGAACGAGGATTGTTTTTCCCTTGAGTGAATCGCTCCCGGTTGCCTCTTTCATGCAGGCTTTCATTCCGTGGTAGACGCCGTAGGCGGTTATCGGCGACGGATCACCCCCGCCGCCGAGAGCACGGTCGATTCCCGTCACGTGTTTTGTTTCGATCCGTACCCATTCCATATCCTTGACGCTTGTCCCTACATCTTCCGCGGTGATATAGCGGCCGCCGAGGCCTTCGACAAAACGCCCGTACGAACGGAATAGCGATTCCGTTTTATCTTTGTGAGGATCTCCGATGATCACGGCTTTTCCGCCGCCAAGGTTCAGCCCTGCGACTGCCGCCTTATAGGTCATCCCACGGGATAACCGCAGAGCATCAATTGTCGCCTCCCTGTCGGATGGATACGTCCACATACGTGCTCCTCCGAGTGCCGGACCGAGCGTTGTATTGTGGATGGCGATGATCGCCCGGAGTTTCGAACGCTTATCGGAACAAAAAATCAACTGCTCGTGTTCGTGCTGGGCGAGTTCGTCGAGTAGATTCATCTATTTTGAGAACGCAAAATGCTTATCGCTTGATTGTCAATTCCCTGTAATTTATGTAAAATTCGCGTGCAAGGCAATATAAAAGTGAGCTCCTTGACGAAAATCGCCCGCGGAAGAGGGAAGTTCTTCCCATGGGCGCCATTTCCTACTTCATCGTGCAATAAACGGCCTGGACATCCTCATCATCCTCAATCCGCTCAATGAGTGCCATTACTTCCTCCCCCTTTTCAGGCGGTAGCTCAATGGTTGTAGTCGGAATTCGCTGAATTTCGGCAGTGATGTTTTCAACGCCGCGGTCCTGGAGAGCCCGCTGCATCGCGGCAAAATCGTTGAACGAGGTATAGACAAAAATCTCATCCTCCTCGACCGAAAAGTCTTCAAGTCCGAAATCGATCAGTTCCAGCTCGAGCTCGTCCTGTTTCAGACTTCCTTTCGGGAAATGGAACACACCTTTTCGTTCGAAGAGAAAATCGAGCGAGCCGGTGGTTCCCAATGAACCACCCGCCCTTGTAAAATAGCTCCGGATATTTCCTACGGTTCGCGTCGGATTATCCGTTGCGCATTCCACGACGATTGCGATACCATGCGGACCGTATCCTTCGTAGACGACCTCCTCGTAGGACGAAGAATCCTTCGAGGAGGCACGCTTGATCGCCGCCTCGATTTTATCCTTGGGCATGTTGATGATTCGCGCATTTTCAACCGCAATGCGAAGCCGGATATTGTTTGCAGGTTCCGGTCCCCCTTTTTTTGCAGCAAGGGTTAATTCCTTGCTGAGCTTCGTGAACGCCTTTGCCATTCTGCCCCACCGTCGTTCTTTCCGCGCTCGCCGAAATTCGAATGCTCTTCCCATACTACGATCTCATTATGATGGTCGATGGAGATGCTTCCACATCTCGTCGAGTAAATCCTGGATGCCTCGTCCGGTGACCGACGATATATACACGATCTTCAGACGTTTTGGAAATGCTGTTTTCTTCAACTGCTTCAAAAGGGACTCGCTCGCGAGATCAATTTTGGTAATTGCAAGCATGTGAGGTTTCTTCAGAAGAGCCGGATTGAACTCCGACAACTCGTGACGCAGCGTTCGGTATTGGGCGAGCGGGTTGCCGGCAATCGACTCTATGAGAAACACCAGAACACGCGTTCGTTCAATGTGCCGGAGAAACTGAATCCCCAGTCCTTTCCCGGCGTGGGCTCCCTCGATGAGACCGGGCATATCCGCAATGACGAAACTCTGATACTCTCCGTATCGTACGAGTCCGAGGTTGGGTATCAGCGTTGTGAACGGATAGTCTGCGATCTTTGGTTTGGCGGCAGAGACGCGCGCGATGAGTGTCGATTTACCTGCGTTTGGAAAACCGACGAGGCCGGCGTCTGCAAGGAGTTTGAGTTCAAATAGAAGTGTTCCTTCTTCGCCTTTTCCGCCCGGCATGGCTTTTCTCGGTGCCTGCTGGGTGGAGGTAGCGAAGGTGGCGTTTCCGCGGCCGCCTTTACCTCCGTGCGCCGCGATGTATTCCTGTCCATGTGAAACCAGATCTGCGTGAACCTCTCCCGTCCTCTCGTCTTTTACGATCGTGCCGACCGGCACCCGAAGCACGATCGGAGATCCTGATTTTCCGGTCTTATTTGATCCCATGCCGTGGTGGCCGCTCGCAGCCTCGTAACGTCGCTTGTACCTAAAATCCATGAGCGTCGTGAGTTGTTCGTCGGCGCGAATGATGACGTCTCCGCCATCGCCGCCGTTACCACCATCCGGCCCTCCCTTTGGGATAAATTTCTCCCTGCGGAAGCTCACGATCCCGTTGCCGCCGTTCCCGGCGCGTACATAAATTGTTGCGCGATCAATGAACATACGTTAATGGTGGGACGACTTTCGTGTGATCCGATCCCCTCTCACTCAAAATCCGCGGATTTCGATTTACTCCTGTTCCTGGTGAAATTGTGCGTGAAGCACTTCGATGAATCGTACTGCGTCGGAAGAATACGGATCGATGACATGGGATATAAGGATCTCGTCGATTGCCCGGGAAGCCTCTTTCCATGATGTCATTGCCTGCAAAGAGCCTATAGCTGCCGTGAAGGCGTTCATGTCGTGTTTGAAAATCCTTTTGATGAATCGTCGTTCATCCGCCTCATCAAAGACCAGGACCCTGTGTGGGGTGAGCCCTGATTTCGCGTGATCTGCGGGCGAGCTGGAAAGAATGGACTCCCTCTTCTGCTCAATGTTGTGGTCCATGTTTTCCGCAAGAAAAACACCAGCCGTCCGGCGGACGTCCTCCAGAAGATCTGCGAGTTCGCGGAGTGTCAGCGATTCCTTCCCCTGCGCAAGAACCCCTTCCAACATCGTGGTGACCGTCAGGAGTCCCTTATCCTCAAAATGTTTTTCAAGAGCGATCGTGGGGACGCTCGGATCGCTCCCGACGTGCAGGAAATTTACCAAATCATAAAGGGGAGTAAGAGCTCTGGCGACCTGGTCCCCGTTTTTTCGCCTCAGATATTCAGCATCGAGCTTCCAAAGGAGCAACCGGAAAGTTTCCCGATTCACTGAAGGGATATTTTTTTCCATAAGATAGCGGAGGAGAAGATCCTTCAGGTATTCGTATGCATCGAAATACCGAAGCAGCCCGGCTAAGGCGGTGGTGGAAACCGACTCAGCTTTTTCGAAGACCGATTCTGCGATTGTCCACTGCGGTCGCACCAGATAGTTGAACAGCAGGTGAATAGCATCTGCGACCCGATGACGATAAACTTCCAGAGGATATTCATAGTGCAGGATCAGGATGGAGTTGATCTGCTCCTCGAGACTCTTTACCTCGGGATGGTTATAGTTAAAGCGGCTGGACGCACGATTGCGGCGCTGCTCTTCAAGCAGCAATGCATCAACATCTGCGCGGAAGAATGCTTTGACAAGAGAAGGAACGTCCGCGGCAAGTATGCTTTTTAATGAGATCGAGGGTTTTCTTGTGACAGTCCGGAAGAGAATAATCTCGATAATCTCATCTGTTTCTTTTTCGAACATTTGTCCGCTATTCCTTATTGATTAAAGATCGGACACGTGTTATCTCCTTGCGCGCAGAGGATTTGAAGGTTGCATCAATTCCCGGCCGGTCGATAATCTGTTGGTACATCGTGATGGCTTCTTCGAATTTGGTCAATTTTTCATAGGATTGACCAGCCATGTAGAGGGAGGTGGCAACCCAGTCAACCTTTCCTGATTTAGCAGTTGTATAGGGGACTTTCAGGAATTCGAGAATTGCTTGCTGATAATCTCCCTTATAAAAGTAGGCCTCTCCAATATCATAGAATAATTCTGGCTCCAGGGATGCCCCCGCTTCACTCAGAATGTTCTGAAATTGCTGGACCGCCTGGTCATAGTAACCGATCTTGGTGTAGAGAACGCCGATCTTTATTTTTTTGTCGAGGATGCTTTCGTCGTTCGGATATCGCTGGATAAATTGGCGCACGGCGGCGAGCGCCGCTTCGTACAATTTGAGCGATTCATCTGCCTCAATGAGGTTGTTCAGGGCGTAAGGAAGGATATCACCCGCACGGATGCTGTCTGCTATGATTTTCTGGTAGAACGTTATTGCCCGATCGTACCGCTCGGCGTTGAAATGCATATTTCCCAGAGATAGGAGGACACGGGGAATGACGTCCGAATCCGGATATTTCTTCAGAATGTCATCGTACGTTCCCGCAGCATCTTCAAGTTTATTCGACACCTCGGAAATCTTTCCGATATAGTACCATCCCCACGGTCCGAACCGGGTCCGGTCATAATCATCGTTTACGCGCTGGAACATTTTTCGGGCTTCAGTATAACTCTGCTTCCGATAGAGGGCGAGTCCGTGCTCATATTCAATCTCACCCATGGATGGCGCATCATCCTTTAACGACTCCTCGTACAGCTTTAATAACCGCTCACCTTCAGCGATGTCATCCATCCGGAATGAAGCCACAATAGCACAGGTCTCGAATAGTCGGCGGACAGATAGGGATTCAGCCGACGCAACCAATGCGATATAAGCGTGGGCGGCATCTCCATATTTTTCATTCTGATAAAGCAAATCGGCATTTTCTCTGGACGGGGCAATGTGCATCCCGAGTGCAGCTGCCTCCCGGAAGTAGGATCCTGAAAGAGACGCGTCACCTGAAGTTCTGGCGGTGTTCCCGAGTGCAAGATAGACTTCCGTGGCGGAAGATTTATCCGGATGTTCTGCAAGGTAGCGTTTATATGTGTCGATCGCGTTCTGGTAATCTCCCGATCGTTCATACGCCTCCGCGAGCCCCGTGAAAAGTTTCCCGCGGATGCCTGGCTTCGCCGAGTCGCCCTGATCGATGGAAAGCAGCCTGCGGTATTCCGAGATCGCATCCGGGAAATTTCCTTCTTGAAAGAGCCCCTCCGGTACACGATAGGCGGCTTCCTGGCCGAACGTCGTATAACCGAATTCATCCGATAGCCTCTTCCAGCACTCGATTGCTTCTTCATTCGCGTGGTGGTCAAAGTCCAGAGCTGCAAGATTCCATAGCGCCTTCGGCGTCGCAGGGGAGACCGGCAGATAATCAATTGCCCGATGCCAGAAAGTTCTTGCGGAATCCGGGGCTCGTTTCGTAAGCATTATCTCGCCAAGTTTCCCCAACGCTACCGGCGCCAAAGTGCCGGCGGATGAATCTGATGCCAATGAAGAGAATGTCGCCGTAGCAGTAGCAGTGTCACCAACTGCCAGCGAGGCGCTGGCGATATCGAAGAGCAACCTTGCCCGGTATTTTGTTGTAGGATTCTGGGAGAGACAGCTCTGGGCGGTAATAATTTTTTGCTGCGGGGTAATAATGGTCGACTGCAGTTCATATCGCGCGAAAGCAGCGTCATCAGATTGTCCTTCGGAAGGATATTTCTTCAGGAAATCGTCGTATGCTGAAATTGCCATAGGCACTTTCGTAGGATCGGTTTCCGTCTCGCGCTGCAAGCACCGGGCAATCTGGTACGACGCATCGATTGCTTCCTTCGGTCCTGCGCCCGCAGAGAGACTTCTTGTAAAATAGTCTTTGGCTTCCCCAAATTGTTTGAGCCCGTCAGCGTAGAGAAGACCAAGATTGTAGTAGAATTGCCCCTTCTGCGTGTTATCTGCAAACTCCCCTACAAGGGCAATCGTTTTCTTCATGAGACTGTCGGCCGGGAGCGGTTGATGATCAATGAGTGTGGAAACGCTCTTCTGCACATCCTCAGCACAATCGGCTGCGGGATAACGCGAGAGTAATTGCCGGTAGGAAATAATGGCGCCGGCGAGATCGGACTGCTTTAAAGCATTTTCGGCGATCTTCTGGTATGCCCGCGGAGCAATGGGTTCATCCGGATATTTCTCGGCAACCTCGTGGAGCAATCTTGAGGATTGAATCTGGTCGCTCAGCTGGTTTTCGTAAAGGTTTGCCAGTTCGAGCATCATTTTTCCGTTGAGCGGATTATCGGGCCTTCGCTCAATGAATGTCGAAAGAAGATGAACGGCGACCGTCGGCTGCCCGACTGTTCCTGCTAATCTCGAGGCGTCCAGTATTAATTCGGGGGATTGATCTGACGTTGCAGATGCGAGTCTTCCAAGGGCCGCGATTGCCGCTTTTGTATTTCCGTCACCAAGCGATGCCTTGATGCTCCCCATCAATGCAGCATCCGTAAGCCGTGATGGTCGCGAGTGGTTGATGACATTGTCAAAGCAGGATCGCGCATTGCTGTACAGCCCGGATTCCTCGTATGCGCTTCCGAGCAGGTATGAGGCCTCGGACTGGATTGAGTCATCCGTTTGCCGGTCGGTGAGATAGAGCTTCAGATATGGAATCGCTTCGCTCGCTGCGGAGCGGCGGATCAGGAGTTTTCCCAGTTCAAAATTCGCAGTTGTGAAAAACTCATTATGTATTTTCTTTTGGACGATCCTCACAAACGTAGACTCAGCTGTAGAATAGAGCGCCTCCTCCAACTGCAGCCTGCCGAGGATGAGCAACCCTCTCATTTCCTCCTCGGGGGAAGAGGCATTATCGAGCGCAAGGCGAATATTTCGGGAAGCCGAGGCGAACTGACCCTCCTTGATACTGATCTCACCCAATGAGAGTCTCGCGCTGTTTGAGAATTTACTCGACGGATAATCCCGGGTGATCGCGTTGTAGCAGCTTTTTGCCTGCATGATTTCGCCGTTCCGTTGATACAACATGCCCGCAGTAAACAGAGCTTCGGGTACTACCGGACTCTTGGGATTGAAAATCTTAACTCTCTCGTAAGTAGCGGCTGCCTCATGCAGATTCTTCAGCCCCTCATACGATTTTCCGACGTTCATCCATGCTTCCGGGGCTTTCGGATTGGTGGAATATGTCAGTGCAAAATTCTGAAAGGTCTCCTTCGCATCCTCAAACCGGTTTGATTTCAACTGGGCAAGTCCCAGGTAGAATCTTGCTTCAATTGAGGACGAGGTGGTCTGATAGGTTTCAATAAAATTCTTCAGCTGGTCTATTGCGAGATCGTACATCCCGTCGTTGTAAAGGCCGATTGCAAGCCGAAAATCCGTGTTCTCTTTCGTTTCTTGAGCATACACGGCCCCCACAACAAGCGGTAGCAGGATCAGGATGACCAGAAGAAGACGCTTTCTTGTCGTTGTATTCAAGGGATTTCTTTACAGAAACACGAGGGAAATGATTGTGAATGCACTGAAAGATAAGGTTTTGAGGGGAGTTGTGCAAGCATACGATCTCGGAACCTTTTAATGGTCAGCGCATTGTGTGCGTTCGGCTTTCTGGCAGCTATTCGCAGTATTGATTTTCACGGGAAATGTGAGCATATTTAATTCAGAAATGAGAGGGATAATCATATGTCTTTCAATTCTTGGGTCCTGCCTGATTGGATGTTGTTCATCGCACAGGACCCAGGATATGGGTGGGTCCT
>JAWOMQ010000181.1:0-3457 GCA_033852415.1 Bacteroidota bacterium | reverse complement strand
GAAATTCACTACGGATCTCATGCTATTGTATGCCGTCGGACCGGGAATACCGCAGACAGTCCAGCTCTGGATGTTTCTTGCGTTTGCCCTAAGCTTTGCAATCAAAGTGCCGCTCTTCCCGTTCCACACATGGCTCCCGGACGCTCATGTGGAGGCGCCTACAGCCGGGAGTGTTATTCTCGCGGGGGTACTCCTGAAAATGGGAACATACGGGTTCCTGCGCTTCTGTCTTCCGTTGTTTCCACAGGCGACAATAACCTGTATGCCTTACATTGCAGCGCTTGCCGTTATTGGTATCGTTTATGGTGCCCTTGTATCCATGGTTCAAACAGATATCAAGAAGTTAGTTGCGTACTCTTCGGTCAGCCACCTGGGCTTTGTTGTCCTCGGTATCTTTGCACTTACGGAAGAGGGAATACAGGGATCGATAATTCAAATGGTGAATCATGGGTTGTCAACTGGGGCTTTGTTCTTGATGGTTGGCATGATTTATGACCGGCGGCATACACGACTGGTGACCGAATTTGGCGGACTTGCGAAGGTAATGCCCCTTTTCTCAATTTTCCTATTGCTTGTATCCCTCTCTTCAATAGGGCTCCCCGGACTCAACGGGTTTGTGGGTGAATTTCTGATTCTTCTGGGTAGCTACCATTCGGTGACTTTGGCACATTGGTACCCTATTGTAGCGGCGACAGGTGTAATTTTCGCTGCGGTCTACCTTCTTTGGATGTATCAGCGTGTGATCTATGGAAAGGTCACGAACCCTGCGAATCAAAGTCTCCTTGATCTTTCAAAAAGAGAGATTGCGGTTCTCGTTCCAATCCTGATCTTTATTATATGGATTGGGGTCTATCCTGGAACATTTCTCAGCAAGTCTGCGGGAGCGACAAAGCAGATTCTCTCCGCAGTCAGTTCACCCACAACCCATACTCTGACACTGACCGACGGAATCCAGGGCCCGCATTTGACGAAGTGAGGCGTTGAAGGGCGGAATGCTCCCCTCAAAAGCTCAAATCGGTTCACATTTCTGAAATTTGATAGCCTTTGTTGTCTTTCACGTATTAGTAGCGACCGTCCTCCCGAAGGAAATCTTGCTCAATCCTGTCCTCCCGACGTTTCCAGGGGCATCTATTGACGATTATCACCCATCCTGGGGCAGAGACGGTTACGGAAGCACCGATATCCATCAAACTGACCCCGTCCTCTGCATACTGGTCGATATCGTTCTTGGCAGAAAAAATCGTAACTCGGATGCCATGGATCAGCTTTTACCGGAGCACACAATTCAAGGAGGCACCACTCGGGAGCAGGGTAGACTTTGGTCGAAATAGGATTCAGGATGTGGGGCATAAATGACAGGATGGGTGACAGGATATCCATGAAAATTCCATTCTCCCCTGATCGCTGAGTGACCCCAAACAAATGCTTCAAGAGGCTCATGAAAGAATAGTTTCATATCAAAATTTAAGATTAAGGAAATTCTGTAAGTCCTTTTATTTCAGATAAATATACATATTATTTATAAGCTCATCTAGTTATTTTGAGAAATATGTGGCTGCGGCCGGATGAGGAGTTGATCCCTACCTGATGCTTTGTGTTGACCGAGTGTTGTTCCCAGAGATGAGGAGGTGCATCTTAGAGCAACATGGTGGGTCGGCTCCCTGATCCTTAGTCTTGAGAAAGGAGATCAAAGGGAGCATCCTTCAATCGGGAGCATGATAGACGGCGCAGACTTGCATCTTTTGCTCATTACTCCGGTATTTTTGTTTATGTTCAGAATTTTTGCTAATATCTCAAATTCGAACCTTGACTGAAAAGAAAACGGGATGAATCTAGCCGGATTATTTGTGACTGCTCCAATAACCTTTCTTGCCATTGTATCTCTGCTGGTCTTGCTGTATGAGGCAGTTTCGAAAAACAGTGAAGGTGGGAGCTTCTGGCTTAGTGTGCTCGGACTGGCAGTCTGTGCCATCCTTTCCTTGTCATCCATCGATTTGACGGGGACCGTTTATGCGATGGTGAATGTGGGAGGTGTCGGAAGCGTTTTCTCGGCTCTGTTTGCTGTAGCTGCCCTGATTACAATTGTACTTTCACGCGACTACCTGCGTAACCGGGGTGCGGGGTTTGGGGAATTCTATCTTTTAGTCCTCTTTGCAACGATCGGCATGATGCTGATGGCAACAGCGGCAGATCTGATTATGATATTCCTGGGATTGGAGTTGATGTCAATCTGCCTGTACGTGCTCGCTGGTTTCATGCGATTCCGTCAGCTTTCAAATGAATCGTCACTCAAGTATTTTCTCCTCGGTGCTTTCGCAACCGGTTTTTTGCTTTTTGGAATTGCTCTCCTTTACGGAGCTTCGGGCACGACCAATTTGGCAGAAATTCTGGGGAAATATCAAGCGCTGACTACCTCATCCTTGTTCTGGATCGGAGCTGGCTTATTCCTGGTAGGGCTCTCATTCAAAATTGGTGCGGTTCCGTTCCACATGTGGATTCCGGATGTCTATCAGGGGACTCCTACAACTGCGACCGGTTTCATGGCAACCGGCGCCAAAGCTGCGGCATTCTCTGCCTTCGTAATATTTTTCGCTCGCCCGGAATTCGCCACTTCAGAAAAACTGAAACTTGTGCTTGCGCTCCTTTCCGCCGCGTCGATGATTCTGGGCAACATCATCGCCATCTCACAAAATAATATCAAACGCATGCTTGCATATTCGAGTATTGCTCACGCCGGCTATATGCTGGCCGGGCTCGCGGCGTGTAACATGCTCGGAAAAGAGGGGGTGATATTCTATCTCATAAGTTACACTTTCATGAATCTGGGTGCCTTCGGTGTTCTTTCACTTATTGAGGAGAATGAAGAGAAAAATCTTACGTACGATGATTATGCAGGATTTGGTGTGAGTCGTCCCTGGCTTGCCGCATTGATGGCTATTTTTATGTTTGGTCTCTCCGGCATCCCGCCGTTCGCCGGGTTTTTTGCCAAGTACTACGTATTCCTCGCGGCGATCCAGGGGAATCTCACATGGCTGGCAATTGTCGGTGTACTCATGAGCCTGGTCTCAGTTTACTACTATCTTCGGCTTGTAATGGTAATGTACTTTCGCGATGGTCAGAAGTCATCAGATAAACATATCTCCGTCCCAGCTCTTGTTGTTTTGGGATTGGCTGCGATGCTTGTTATTGAGATCGGTGTAAATCCTTCCTCTGTTCTTTCGATTCTGAACAACCTTTACTAGGATCTGTGGAAATTCTTGCATCATCAGAGGAAATGCGTGAGAGCGACCGCTATGCCATCGGGACTCTGAAAATTCCCGGCACAGTCCTTATGGAGAATGCAGGGCGGGGAGTGGCCGAGATCATCGAGCGGCGATTCGGTGCGGTTCAGAATAAATCGTTCATCGTCGTTTGTGGGAAAGGAAACAATGGCGGAGATGGTTTCGTGGCTGCGCGT
>JAWOMQ010000086.1:0-12693 GCA_033852415.1 Bacteroidota bacterium | reverse complement strand
ATTGTTATTCGAATCCTTGGCGGTAATCGTAACGCTGAATACCGCTCCGGCGGTCTGAGGCGTCGCAATTGTACCAATGGCAAAATGGTGCAATGCACCAGGGTCGACCGTCAAACTGAATGCTTTACTGACTGAATCCAACACGGCATCTTTCACCTGCACTGTGAAATTTGCCGTTCCCGCAACTGTCGGAGTTCCATCGATCACGCCGGTCGACGCATTTAGATTCAGACCGGCGGGGAGTGATCCCGAAACCACTTCCCAACTGCCGTAGGGAGACGTTCCACCAGCAGCAGTGAGCGTTTCTGTGTAGAATGTACCCGCCGTAGCGTTTGGCAGCGGTGAGGAAGTGGAAATCGAAAGCATCGCGACAACCGTCACAATATTGGAGAATCCGCTTTCCAGCTTACCCGATGCAGTTGCTTTGGCCTTTACCTGCTGCCCAAGAGCCAGGGGCGATACCCCTTTTGTCCAGGCATTCGAGGAAACAGTGGTGGTCCCGACGGATGATCCGTCAACAAACACTTCGATGGTTGTACCATCCGCTTCCGTGCTTGTACCCGAAACTGAAGTTGCTCCCACACCGATTGGCGAACTCACGACCGGGGCCGTAGTAACTGCCTGAACTGTCACGATGTTGGAGAACGGGCTTACCGATTTTCCGCTGGCGGTTGCCGTCGCTTTTACTTCCTGGCCTGCCACAAGCGCCGTCAGACCGGACTTTGTCCATGCATTGGATGCGACGGTTGTCGTTCCAACGGATGAACCGGCGACGTAAACGTCGATCACGGTTCCATCAGCTTCGGTGCTTGTACCGGACACAGAAGTCGCCCCCTCTGCAATCGGGGAATTGACAGTTGGTGCCGCGGAAGCAGGCAATGCGGTATCACCGACCGCAAAATCACTGAATGAACTCAGACCCGTAGCCTTTATACTCGTTGCGCTCTGATTTGTCGATGTTGCGTGGCTCCATATTCCGCTGTCATATTTCCTGACGGCAAAATCTGACGTACTGGCACCGACGTCTGTATCCGCATCGACCCAATTCATCGTCAGATCATAATTGGTCGGCGATATACCGCTGTTCGTCAGTGTATAGTACCTGTTCAGCGACTTCGACGCATCGAGTCCCGACGTTGCAATATTGGGATGTTCGGTGCCAACGGTTTTCGCAGTGAGTGTTCCGGGAGATGTGATGGCTGTAAATGCGACGCTCACCGGAGCATAGCTTGAACCAGAACCGATTTCATACGTGACAATCGGACTTCCGGTGCCGATTCCCTTGGCAAAATTGCCGTTCACAAAACCGCTTGTGCGGGAAACAGTTCCTCCCGTGCTCAGGGTCAATGTATTCGAACCGGTGGAGACAACGCTGGAGGTAAGATCCAGATTATTTGTGACCGTTGCCGATTGATTGAGGGTTACACCATTGCTGTTGTTAATGGTGAGATAAGGGAATGACGTAGCTGTCGTTCCGCCGATCGACTGCGCGCTGCTGCCGTTGAGCTGCACGACCCGGTTATTCGGATTAAGGGTTCCACCGTTATTTATCCAGTTGCCGCCTACGTTCAGATCCCCACCTGTTGCATCGCCGAGTGAGAGTGAGCCGGCAAGGGTCAGGTTCCCTCCGACCGTGAGGGGATTATTCATTCCCGGCGATCCATAATCCATGGATAGTGCCGAGCCCGCATCAATCGTCAGGCTCCCTGACATGCTTCGTGCCGCGGTGCTGCCATTTGGATAGTTGAGGGTCGTGCTACCGGATATCTGAACGTTGGCAGGATAGCCGGCACCAGAAGTATTGGTCCACTCATTAGAGCGAGCGTACACGCCGCCGGTATTATACACGAGTGTTGAAGAACTTCCATACGTTGGAGAACTATCGAAGGTTCCACCTGCATTGAGTCTCGCGATCCCGTTGAAGGTGAGATTACTGGCCGTTGTGACGGCACCATTGGTCTGAAATGCTCCATTCACAATGGTACTTCCTGTTACTGTAACGCCGCTTGCATTGCTGAACGTCAAATTGTTGACAGTGGAGGGAAGACCTGTCCCCGTTATTTGCGCGACAGAACCAGTATATTCATAATTGCCACCTGTGCTAAAACTTCGAATGGATGTAGAAGACGTTTGTATATTTCCAGTGGTTGCGTTAGTGCCTTGGAGAACTATACCACCTGGATCACCTAATCTTACAGTTCCACCCGAATTGACGGTAAAATCGACGGTCCCTGTCGTGACGCAATTGAGTATATTTGTACCCATATCCAATATTGAACCATTCGTCACTACAAAGGATATCCGTCTAAAGCTGCTCGTATTTGATGTAATCGTACCGCCCGTTTTGGTAAACGTTTGCACTCCTGACTTGATGAAATTGAATGTGCAAACGACGTTCGATCCGCTGCTACCACCCGTGACTGCCTGTTGGAACGTGCCACCACTCATATTGAAATTGCCCCCCAAGTTAATGGTTCCGGTTGACGAACCATTACCATAACTTAAAATGCCCGACTGGATTATGAGATCGCCGCCAATCGTGAGATTCGGGGAGGTGGTGGATCCTGCGAGCCGAAATTCCGCGGCTCCGTTAATTGTTAAATTCCCCGCAATGTTCGGCAGCACTCCGTTGCATTGCATTGTACCAGTCGGATTAGTCCAGATAACATTTCCAAAATTGCTTGTGCAAGTCACCGTCGAAGGCCCTGTCTCCGTCGCTCCCTGGTTGAATATAAAATTGCTGGTTGGGGCGAAATTCTCTGTTCCGCCAAAGAGTGAAGAGAACACACCTATACAACTGTGGTTGTATGTACCGCCACCGTCTATCTGGAATGTTGAACCTGACTGAAATGTAATTTGGGCGGTGTTTAAACCTGGCGAATTGGACGTAAGAGTAGCTCCGTTCTCAATCTCCACTGTCACTCCGCTCCCTATGGTCCACCCTGTTGTTTCCGTCATGGAGTGTGGTGTTGAACCGCCATTACCACTCCCCTGAATCACGAAAACATCCCCGCTTGTCGTAAAGTTTGTTGGTGCAGTGCCGCTGGTCCCATCGCGGTTTGAATTCCAGTTCGCCACATTTGTTGGGTCAAGGCTGCCCACCGAGTAGTACGTTGTCGCCGATACCGGTGCAGAAACGGCCAGCATCAAACCCATGAGCATTAACATGCCCAGAACATAGTAACGCCGAGAAAGTTTCATAACTCCTCCTTCAGGAGATAGTTGAGATTAATTCTGATACTTATTTGAAGATTATTTGATATATCACAAAACCAGTGAATCATGAGAGGATGAATTCTTTATAAAATCCTTTTGTACTGCTTCGACGATCGGTTCTTCATATCCTACTACCGCAATATTTTGACATGCTCCGCGGCAGCGGTAGGAATCACCGCCTGTGCTCTTTTTGAAACGCATGTTTCCCGTAGAACAAGGTGCGTCGGGAGAATCACGTGGTGCTCCCGCGTCACTTCGGGATTGCGGATATTTTCCAACAAAACCTCTACCGCCCTTACTCCGAGATCCCGCGTGGGCTGGCGTACAGCTGTGATCGCAGGAGATAGAAATCTCCCTACGTCGCTGTCGCCAAAGCAAATGACATCTACATCATCCGGAATGCGCAACCCCATTTCTTTCGCGCATTCATAAATTCCTAATGCAACCGGATAGGTCGCGGCGAGAATAAATTCAGGCATCGAATCATTTTCGACAAATCGTTTCAGTCCTCTGTATCCGTCCTCCTTCGCAAATCCACCCGGCATTACCCACTCACGATTAACAGGAATCGAATACTCTTTGAGTGCATCTTCGAAACCTCCTAAACGCTCTTTGCCGATGTTGATTTTTGTGATTCCCCCAACGAAGGCGAGTTTCCGATAGCCAACCTTGATGGCTTGCTCGGTCGCCTGATAAGCTCCGTCGCGGTCATCGCAGAGGACACTTCCGAAACCTGAAATAGGTTCCTGCGGCTTCCGATCTACAAACAACAGAGGTATCCCCTTCTTCTTGATCCATTTGAACCGATCCAGATCCTGAGTCTCCATCGATATCGATATGATAATTCCATCAACCCGCATCGCCACGAGTGTCTGGAGATGTTTCCACTCTCTGTCAGCGCTCTCCTGGGACACTGTGAGGATCGTTTCATATTGATTGTCGAAGGCAGTGTCATAGATTCCTTCGATCACCGATCCAAAAAACGCATGCGCCACTTTCGGCACGACGAGCCCGATCATATGTGATTTCCGTGAGGAGAGGTTCCGAGCCATGATGTTCGGTGTATACCCAAGGTCGGCAGCGATTTTCAGCACCCGCTTCGTCATCTCATCCGAAATATCCGGATGGCCCCGCAGGGCCTTCGAAACTGTTACCGCCGAGACACTCAGCTTTTTGGCGATATCATCCAACGTGATATGCGAACGATTTTTTACCATTGTTAACTTCCTTTGGTTTTTGCCCTGCCGGGATTGTCCATGCCTGCTCCATGAGTCTCTATCCGCTCGAGCTCGATGCTCGCACGAAGAAGTGGGGCAATCCCCTTCATATCATTTTGACGCTGTGGGACGCTGACATAATACCCGAAGCTCCCATCCCGGTATGGAGTTCCGCCAAGACCAGCACCGGCACAGACGCCCTGCAAATTGACAAGACCGTTTTCACTAACTGTGACGAAACGGTCGAGTATGCCTTTGAATACTTCCCGGGCAGCATCGGCGAAGCCCGGATCAAGATACCCCATCCTCGCTCCTTTGGCGAAAACATACGCGAACATGCCCGATGAAGAGGATTCCAGATAATTTCCTCTTCCGGAACCCTGATCCACGACCTGATACCAGAGAGACGACTTTTCATCACGCACCTTCAACAGGTTCTCCGAAAGCTCACGCAATAGCGTAATCAGCTCTCCTCTTCTGGGATGGTCGGGTGGGAAATAGTCGAGAACATCAACAAGTCCCATCGCATACCAGCCCATGGCACGTCCCCAGAGTGAAGGAGAGCAACCAGTAACAGGATCTGACCACTTCTGACTTTTGGTCTCATCCCACGCATGATAGAGCAAGCCGGTTCTTGGGTCTTTGGTGTGGCGTGCAATCCAGATGAATTGATTTGCAATATCATCAAATGCAGCAGGCTGGTTGTACAATGAGGCGTACATGGCGTAGAACGGCTCCGCCATGAATAATCCATCGAGCCACATTTGATCCGGATAGATTTTCTTATGCCAGAATCCTCCTTCGTGCGTCCTGGGCTGTTCCTGGAGCTGACACCGCAGCGTATCAGCCGCCGCTTTCATCCGGGGGTCTTCAGCCTTCTGATACACCGCCAGGAGCGCCCGTCCGGGACAAATATTGTCCAAGTTGAAATCGGAGAACCGGTATGACCGGATGCTTCCGGTGGGCCCGATGTACTGTTCCAGATTTCTGCGTACGAAATCAAAGTACTTTTCGTCTCCGGTGTACTGCCACATATCGAGCAGAGAAACGAGCATCACACCCTGTTCATAGGTCCACTTGTCACCGGGGAAACCCGTATCATAGGTAACTGCCCCGGGGTGACGCTCGAGAAATGAATCCGCAATTCTGACAGACCACCGCGACTGTCGGGAAATATTCGGGGAAGCGCCGCTTCCAGAACATCCTACCGCAAGTGCCGTCAGAATTGCGTATGTGAAATAGAGTTTCATGCAGAACCATTACCCGTCATAAACTGGATCCGATGTTCCCGTGCACGCTCACCGGACAAGAAGCATTCTCTTAACCTGCACATTTCTTCCGGCCTGAATGCGGCACAGGTAAATGCCCGACGGAAGCGCTGATGCATCAAACTCGAGATTATAAATCCCCGCCGGTCTGGTCCCTTCAAAAACTGTCGCCACTTCCTGTCCCAGAAGATTGTAGACCCGGGCACTCACAGAAGACCGGGTAGGCAACCCGAATCTTACCGTTGTCGAGGGATTGAATGGGTTGGGATAATTCTGATCCACAAAGAACACCTTTGGGATGGCCGAGCCGCCTTCCGGCTTGACCCCCAACGGTATCAAAAGACTCCCGCCCTCGTAGGCAATACCGGCTCCGGAAGCGAGTGTAAAGGGTATGGTGTTATCGAAGACGCCTGCCTTTAAATACAGGGTATCGGTGACCGTCGTCGCCTGGGTGAGTGTAACACCCGCAGTGTTATTGATGATGAGATCCCAGACAGTAGTCGGCATGAGTGTCCCGGTGCGCTGGGGAGTTGACCCATCAAAGATAAAACTGGAATTGGGCTCAAATGTCTTTGTGACACCTGTCCCCGATCCATTGTTCGGTACAATCGCAGAATCGACTCCGCCATCGCGCGCAGTCTCAAGAGTTGCTCCCTGCTTCAGCGTGAAGTTCATCCCGCCGGTAAGTTGACCTGATCCTGTGTTGAAAATCGATCCGCTCTCAACGAACACATCAAAAGGTTTGGCAAATCCGGTCGAGATTGAGCCCTGGTTTGTAAAGGTCTGCCTGCCCGATTTCGTGAAGAAGATCATGGCGGGGTAATTTGAACTGGAATGTTTTGTCACCTGGGCACCGGCGCCAATGGAAAAATCACCGTTGCAGAAGAGCCATCCCGACGCACCGCTTCCCCGGTTGATACTGAACACACCTGCATTAATGTGGATGTTACCGCCCACATAGACCGAATCTCCGGTATATGCCGTACCACTTCCACAGAAAGTGAAGATCGACCGGGTGCTGTCCATGATAAGGTCTCCGCCGATGTAATACGTTCGGTAGAGCGATGGATAGGTTGCACTGCTCCCGGAGAGCCGAAGTTGTTGGGCTACACCGGCCGCAGAAGTCGTCGCCCCGACCCAGAGGTGCCCCCTGAATGTCACCGATGTTCCGGTCATATTCAGCTGGACATTCTGGGTGAGCCCATGGCTTTCGAAATCAACGTTCCCGTATTGGGTGCCGCTCGAAAACTGCGGACCTGCGGTAACCGTACCGCTTATGAGAATGGTGGAGGTGCTATCCCACGCCGCATCCGGAATACTACCGGCATCAATGGCGTGTTCATAAACACTTCCGGGCCCAAACGAAAGCGTGAGGAGAGAATTACCAACTTTTCCTCCGGTCGTGCGAAGTTTGCCGGTGATCGTGACCGATACATCAAGATACAGCGAATCGGTCCCCTGAAGTGTAATTGTCCCGGATCCGGTCGGAGCAGTAGCCGCAGCCACCCAACTCGAGCCATTGTAGCTCAGCCATTTCGTATGGTCGCTCCAATTTCCTGTCCCATTACTCTGATAGTCGCCTGTCACTTGTGCGTAGACGACCGATCCCGCGACGAGAAGAGCACAAAGACACACAGCGATCGTAAACAAGAATTTCATAACAATTCTCCTTTGTGATGTAATGCAAAATTGTAGTTGATTATATTTTTCGACATTCATTGGTGATGGCGGGTGCACCATACTCACCTCACAGCGATGGTAATTGATAGATGATATCGGCAACAATCGTATGTCTCCGTTCAGTATTGAGGTTGACATTTGTCTGCCACGTATCATCATATTTCATCAGACCATACTCATACGTCAGGTTCAGATGGATCCCGGACCACGAAATTCCGCAGCCCGCCGAGTATATCGTATAGCTCACAGGGTCGCCGATGATCGGATTCCCTTCAGGTTGAAAAACCTCAGATTGTCCACGCATCCCGGCCCGGAGTGCGAGCCAGTCTGTCGCCTCATAGGCCGCGCCGACATGCACCACTGAGGCGGTCAACCAGGGATTTGACTCGGTCCCGGAGGGATTCGTGTAGACAGCAGATTCGTACGAGCGCAACTCGTATTCCAGACCAAGCGTTGTATTGCGCGCAATGCCGATCGATAAACCGACCGTTCCGCGCCATGGAAGCCGGATCTTATCCTGACCATTTATTCCGGCAGACACCCGGATACCGGCACTATCGGTCGTCTGGCGCAATGAGAATTTTCTTGTGATGGTCGAAGGAGGTTTCACGGCAAATCCGATACTAACATGCGTTCCGCGATAGATACCGCTGAGTGTGAACTCTTCACCCGAGTAATCGGATGAACCGGTCCTCACGATTGTTTCGTTCAGCGTGTCGAGGCGAAAGTAATTCATATAGAACACAAGTGTTCCGCGGCCATTGTGCAGTTCATAATCGTCCGAGCTGCCGTTGAGCACCATGCCGCTTACCCCAAGCGAAATATCATCAGACACCGCCCCTGCAATTGCTGCCCCGTATCCCCAGATTGATCCATCGCGCGAGCGGATATATTGATACCAGTCCGTTGATACTGGCGATGAATCGTTTACCGGTCGATACACCGGAGGAAGGTTGCGTTCTGAGCCGGGGTCGGGTGACAGCACATTATTGTTCTGATAGAAATGATTGAGGTCTGCATACTTGACCGCTCCCAGCCCTATTGTGAATTTGGTTTCTCCGACTGAAACCGGAATGCCGATGAGCGCCTGGATGGGCTGACTGCTATTTTTCGCCCGGTACCAGTTCGGACCGATATTATCAAACGGACGCTGGACGGTATCGCCGGCATTTGATCCCGCAGTATCGGGATTCGGGATGTATCCTGTTAATCCCTCCATTAGCAGACTGAAATTTGAATAGTACTTCAACGGCGCATACTGCTGGATTTGATCTGTCCGCAAATACTGCTGCGAGCCGCCCAGAGCCAGCTGAGGGTATTCCAACGACTGGAGCGACGCAGGATTGCTGAACATCAGCCCCACATCATTTTCCACTCCGATGGTGATACCTCCAGCGGCCCGCGAGGCCGCAGAGGAGAGAGTCGTGTGGTCAATTCCCTGGATTGTCAGCGGATTATCGAGCCCTTGCCCGACTGCCTGTTGAAGAAGCAGGAAACAGAGGATCAGATACTTCATAAACGCAATTGGAAAATTTTTGGGAATCATTTGATTTCAGCCCCCAGGCTTATGCGTTGAGCGTCACCCAGATAGGTGCCAAGCGAACCGTAACTGTAATCGACCGAGAGCCTGACCGAGCCGACATCCTGTTTTACTCCTCCCCCAAAGGTCAGTCCTTCGCTATCATAATTGAATTTGTATCCCGCCCTCAGTGCGAATCTTCCCGCATACTCATATTCGACTCCGAGATGAGCCTGCTGCGTGTAATCATTCGGCTGGAAGAAATCATATGCCACACCGAGGCGGTTGTCGCCGCCGGTAAAAAGCAGCGCATCGCTGCCGATAAGATCCGCAGCAATTCCAAATCTGAAAAGAAGCGGAGCCGCACTCGCTTCCTCCGCATATTTCACATCTGCACCAAAATTCTGCACTGCTGCACCAATCTGAATCGTCCGGTATCCGGTGACGTACCGGATGCCGAAATCAAACAGCCAGGCATCTGCCCATGTCTTCACCGACTGATAACCGTCCTGCTTACTGACAAACGCGTTCACCATCTCGCCGTTGAACAGAGACTCATGAGCGTACTTGATGCTTATGCCGGTCGAGAATCTCTCAGTTAAACTCCTGGCATACGTTACCCCCGCGAGATAACTGAATGGATGGAATGTTCTTCCAGTCAGCCCCGGCGCATCGGGGTCTTTATTGTAAGGGCTGGCGTCGATGGCCTCCTCGAATTCTCCATAATCAACGTACTGGAGCTGGAAGCCGACCGCACCCAGATTTTGCAGCGGCAGAGCGTACGAAAGTGCACCCTGCTTCGTATCGAAGATCCATTTCAGATACGTCGACGAAATCTCCTGATATGCGATCACTGCAACACCGCTTGGGTTCCAGAAGACTGCTTCTGCGCCTGTGGCCCAGACACTGTACGCCTCCCCCAGCGCCGTTGCCCTGGCGCACGGCATGACGTGAAGGAACTGCATCGACGTACTCCCGACCTTTTGAGCATGAACCGGAGGCGCGAGAAGCACTGCCAGGCAGAGGATCCATATGATGCTATAAATCGTTTTCATCGTAACCGATTCCTTTGGTCAATGAATGATGACAAACTTGCCGTGCGTCGTCGACCCGCTCTCATCTTCAACGACGAAGAAGTACACACCGGAGGCAATCAATTGATTATTCCGCGAAATCTGATACGACGCCTCGGTATTGGAATCACCATCATGCTGTATCGTCTGGACAAGTTGACCGCTGTATGAGAAAATTCTTATTGTACAATGCTTTGTCAATCCGTGAAACTGAATCCGATCCGTAAGTTCCCCGTTCGGATCCGACTCACCGGTTGTTATGCCATTCGTAACTATGAGGGGATTGGGAACGACATAAACCTTCTTCAGCGCAACATCCGCGGGCGCCTGGGTAAGATGGGTCGTGATATTGGTGAAGCCGCTCTCGCCGCCAAGTGAATCGACCGATCGTACCGCATAGTACACGTAATGACCAAGCGTGCTGGCGGTATCATACACGACATAAATCGAATCCTGAAAATACCGCAGATCTCTTCTCCCCACGCTGTCGATCATTGTCCAGGGACCGAGCGGGCTTGGTGAACGCAGAGCCTCATAATACTTCAGGGAGGCATGGAGACGCGGCGTTGAAAAGGATTCGACCTGAGGACCCCAGACGAGCCTGTTGACAGCCGCTCGCGTATTTTCCACCCTGATCACCGGCGCCGGGCAGGGTACCGGCGTAGTATTGTACGCACCGAGACCGTCCATTCGTGAGTTCCGCGGCTCGTACTGGAGCGTGTCATGTTTCAACAGAGCCGTTCCTGTGTACATCTGAATCGCCCTGTCGGCAACATCGCGAATTGAGACAACCCCGGGAGTCACATACCACGGGAGTGGATGAGTTTGCAGATAATTGGAGCCAATGACCGGCGGGGTCCCAACGTTTGGATATGTCAGTGATGCGTACCAACTTGGCACAGGATGCAGATACGGTTCGGGTTCACCCCGGATTCCCCCGCCGAGGTCCTGGTAAATGCTGTCCCCTGCAACGCCCGGTCCATACCCAACTACTTCAGCCACCGCAAACCGCATCTTGTCACCGGGAGGAAGTGTATACGGTCCGAATCCATAGCCGTGCGCAGCGGGTTGACTCCATCCAAGGGTCTGCGATGGTTTTGTTCTCCCAATCCAGTAATAGGGTGTACCTGACGGAGATAGAAATCCGCCGTAATTCAGCGAGTCGGCGTTCGATCTGAAGGGAGATGTTTTCCGGTTCAGAGGATCCAGCCATGTAAGTAACTTTGAGGGGTAAAGATTGCAGTTTTCGTACCTGTTCAGGTAGGGCTGTTTGATTTTGTTGTTTTCATCCCACACAACTCCGCTGTCTGTGGGGCTGACGAATAGGCCCGTATGCCCTCTTGTCGCAAGGTGGTCGTAATCATAATAGAGCATCATGAGACCGGCGGCTTGTGGGGAGTTCAAGCCCCCGCGGTCACCGGGCTGCGACCATGTATTGAACCATGATGCGTCGGCTTCCGGTTCAGCCTGCCGATCCTGGTTGTACGTCATCCATCGTTTCAGATCGAAGCGGGCAAATTGATCTCCCTGCCGCGTATCCGCTTCCGCCCAGCGATTAAATCTTCTCTCGTAACCGAACATTGAGGTCAGAAATCCATATCCCCAGGCAACAAAAACGTCCACGGTCGTGTCGGCGTTGTTGCTCTGGAGTTCATACTCATAGATGATGAAGCTATCGTAACCGGGAAAGCTCCATGCGCGGCTCGTGCGTGTGACGGTAATGCCGAGCGGTGTTCCCCATTTGGCAACGATGATCTCCTCCGCGTCATCGGGATTGTATGTAGGATTCAGGTTTCCATCGGCAAGTACTGGGTAGTTCTCGGTGCGGGTGATCGAGATGGGGTAACTATAGACATTTTCCACCTGCGTCGCATTTCCATTGTTATCCGTCACTGCGCCGCAATAGACATATTGGCGCACGCCCCCGACGCTTCCTCCGATGTACAAACCCCCGCCGAACGAATTCTGTTGTCCGGCATAGCGTATCCGGTCAATAATCTGTTCGGAATTAGGCGGCCATTCCATCGATGGATAGCCCCCAACGAGTCCCGCCGTGCCATTATCGAATGCTCGTCCAATCTCTCCCGTGTTGTATTCGGTCTGATGGAGCATCCCACGCTGGTGAATCCGGAAATCCCGCTGCTGGGCGTACGTCCCGGCAACAGCCACCGTGAGGAGCAAAATTGTCAAACCGTATCTCGTTATTATTTTGTTCTGCATGGTGCGCCTTAGAAATCGAGTGTGAATCCGAGATTGAATGATCTGGGGGAATTATCGTAGATCAAAAACGACTGATCGACCCCCCAATTGAGTTGTGGCTGAGCATTAAGGGGCCAGTAGAGGATACCGTGATTTGGATCGTCGATAGGGTATTGTTCATAAGCCGCGGCAAGCGCATTGGTCTTGTTTGCGCTCGGAGCGGCGAAGATATAGTCGTAATTCAGGATCTTGTTGTCAAAAAGATTGAATACTTCGAGATAAAGGGTCGCTTCCAAACCGAAGAAATTGCTGAACACACGCGTCAGCTTTACGTTCGTATTGTATTCTCCCGGCGTTCTCGCCCCGTTGATGACTTTCGGATTGGATGGGGAGGTATACGGACGCCCGCTCCGGAAGAACGATATGCTCGATAGAATAAAATTCTCAAACGGATGAATGCCGGCGACCTCCGGACCCCATTGATCCGGCGTCGTGCACGTGAGATTGACGATGAAATTATG
>JAWOMQ010000201.1:0-10059 GCA_033852415.1 Bacteroidota bacterium | reverse complement strand
AAAGATTTCGTCTAACAATTGAGAATCTTTGACGATCATTGTTTCCATCTCAGATGATTGCTGATGGTTCACTATTGACTCCTATTTCCTGATTACCGCGTTCAGTTTAGTAGCAAGGTGTTGGATGATCGCATCTGTCGATCTGTCGATTTCCCCCTGTGTTAGAGTATGATCAACGGCCATGAATCGTAATCGAAAAGCGAGGCTCTTCTTGCCCGAGTCTATCTGCTCCCCATGAAACAGATCAAAAAGGTCAACCGACATCAGGAGTGGTCCCCCTGACTGAGCAATCTCATTAAGAACGTCACGAAATGCAGTTCCTTGGTCAACAACAACGGCCAGATCCCGTTCAACGACTGGAAATTTAGGAAGTTCATGATATTTTTTCTCTTCCCATTTTCTCTTTAAGAAAACATCTGTCAGCAACTCTGCGACGTAAACATCCTCCTCGATCCCCAAGGAGGTGAGCATCTTCTTATCAATTAATCCAATCAAACCGGCATAGCATCCTTGAATTTCAATGCGAATGCCCAGCTGATTTAAAGGATCGGTATTAGAATAAGGAATAAAATTAATATTGTCAAGGGAAATTTTCCGCCCAAGAGATTCCACTTCACCCTTTATATCAAATATATCAAAATTTCGTTGTTTTTGATCCCACCTCAGGGGTTCAGCTCTGCCGGCCCATGCGATAGCAATGCGAGGCTGTTCCGAATATGCTTGCAGGGGGTCGATCTTCCCGGCTTCCTTGCGATAGTGATAAACTTTTCCTATTTCAAATAGTCGCAAATCAGACGATCCGTGATAGATATTGTGCCGTACGACCTCCAACATACTTGGGATCATGCTGGTTCGGAGTGCCGCCATGTCCTTGCTGATCGGATTCGCAATCTTTACGATGTCTTCACTGAGCAAAGCTGCAGTTGAAACGTCCTGCATACTGTTGGTCACCACTTCACAATAACCATTGGCGATAAACCAATCTCTTATCTGACACACGAGATCCTTTTGGGGCTGCGCTGTTTGCAGATGCAAGCGAGATGACATCCGAACAGGGATATTGTTATAGCCATAAATGCGCGCCACTTCCTCAATGAGGTCAATTTCCTCGGTCACGTCCGGACGGAATGTAGGTACATTGCAGACGATGACCTTCTTCTTGGAGTGGCCTTTAAGGACTTTAGGTTGAAGTGATAGTTTGTTTAGAATTGAGCAGACTTTTGATTCGGCAAGAGATACACCCAAGAAATTGTTTAATCTCTCAACCCGCACGGAGACACGCCTCGGTTTGATGACTTTTCGGTACACATCGACCACACTCCGGGTGACCTCGCCACCAGCGATTGCTTGCATGAGCCATGCTGCTCTGTCCAGTGCCGCGATTGTGGCATTCGGATCAGCACCCCTCTCGAATCGTTGAGAGGCATCAGTACTTAAGCCTGTCCTCTTTGATGTTCGCCGAATGCTCCCCGGGTCAAAATAGGCACTCTCGATCACTACCGTTGACGTATTCTCGCTTATCTCCGAATCCGCCCCGCCCATAACTCCTGCAATCGCGAGCGCCCTTCTGGGATCGCAGATCAGGAGGGTCTCCGGGTCGAGTGTGCGCAGCTTGTGGTCAAGGGTGGTGATTGCCTCACCAATCGCCGCCTTTCTCACGACGATTGTACGGTCAGAGATCTTGCCGTAATCGAATGCGTGAAGCGGGTGACCAAACTCCATTAGGACATAGTTACTTACGTCGACTATATTATTTACAGGACGAATGCCCAAAACTGTGAGCCTCTGTTCCAGCCACTTCGGTGAAGGCGCAACCTTAATGCCCCGCACTATGCGGGCTGAATATCGTGGACATCCAACAGTATCGAGAATCCTAACCGACAGAAGGGATTTGGTAGAAGTCCTGCCTTCGACCAGTCTAAATTTGGGAAAATGGACACGCTTTCCATATATAGCTGCAACTTCCCGCGCTATCCCAAAGTGGGATAAGGCGTCCGGCCTGTTTGGCGTGATTCCTATCTCAAGTATGGTATCGTCCATCCCCAGGTAAGTTCCTAAAGGTGTTCCTGGCTTTTGTTCTCCGGGAAGGACAAGAATGCCATCTTTGTCCTCACCGATACCCAATTCGTACGCGGAGCAAATCATGCCAAAAGATTCGACACTCCTTATTGAAGTCTGACGCAGAGTGAACGAATTTCCGGAAGGATCGTGCTGGTCATGCGGAATAACAGCGCCTGGGAGGGCTACGATGACTGACTGCCCTGCAGCAACGTTGGGAGCACCGCAAATGATCTGGCGAATCTCATCCCCACAATCCACCGTGCAGATTGTTAGGCGGTCTGTCTGAGGGTGTTTCTTCACATCCCTCACTGTTCCGAGAACAAAATTACGGTACTTATCGCCGGGGACCTCGATCATTTCGACCTCCAAGCCCGCGATAGTCAGTCTTTCCGCGAGATCCTCAACAGAAGCGTCAACCTGCACATAATTTCTGAGCCATTCAAGAGATATTCTCATGTGACAATCTCTTAAGAGAATTGCTTCAAGAATCTTACATCGTTCTCAAACAAAATACGTATATCATCGATGCCATGGCGCAGCATCGTGACCCGTTCTATCCCCATGCCAAATGCGTAGCCAGATACCTTCTCAGCATCGTAGCCGACTGCCTTAAACACATGAGGATGAACCATACCACATCCAAGAATCTCCAACCAACCGGTCTGCTTGCAGACCCGACAACCTTTACCGGAGCACAGGAAGCATGTGATGTCCATTTCAGCGCTGGGTTCGGTAAAGGGAAAAAAGCTTGCCCGGAAACGATATTCGATATTTTGACCGTAGAATTGCTTTGCAAATGAGAGCAATGTCGATTTCAGATCCGTGAAAGTAACACCTTCGTCAACGTACAACCCTTCCACCTGATGGAACAGGCAATAACTTCTGGCACTGATTGCTTCATTGCGGTACACTCTCCCCGGCATGATCACGCGGAGGGGTGGTTTTGAGTTTTCCATAACCCGGATTTGCACAGGTGAGGTATGTGTCCGGAGCAGGATGTCCTTTGTAATGAAGAAGGTATCCTGCATATCCCGCGCGGGGTGATCCGGGGGAAAATTCAGCGCACCAAAGTTATGGTAGTCGTCTTCGATTTCCGGCCCTGAAGCGATCTGGAAACCCATTCTCATGAATATCTGCTGGATCTCTTCGAGGGTCTGGGTAATCGGGTGTCTTGATCCGAGGAATCGTGTTCTCCCCGGCAGTGTCAGATCCAGTTGTGACTGACCCGGATGCAGCGTGGATTCGAGGGAGGATTTTTTCTGATCAAAGCTTTGCTGAACAGCAGCACGGAGTTCATTGAGGGCCCGACCCGCCGCCGGTCGTTCTGCGGGTGACAGCGTCTTCATCCCTTCAAAGAGCTGCGCAATGGTCCCCTTGCGTGACAGATATTGGATTCGCGCCTGATCGAGTTGCTCAAGCGTGCCCGCCTTCTCGATCGCGGCAAGCGCTTCACTTCGGACTCTTTCGACCTCTGGTGTCATGGTGTGTTTTACCCGCTAACGACTGTACAGAACGGTATGGATAGTTGCGAGTTCCACATGCCGGTACCGGCGTGGAAGGATCAGGTAGTCGCAAACTTCACGACCTCTGCGAACGCTTCCGGATTGTGCGCGGCGAGGTCGGCGAGAACCTTTCGATTGATCAATACATCTTTCTTCCTCATGGCATCGAGGAGTTTCGAGTAGGTTGTGCCGTGGAGGCGCGCAGCGGCATTGATGCGGGCGATCCATAATCCCCGGAATGTTCTTTTCTTCAAACGGCGATCCCGGTAAGCATGTTGGCCCGCCTTATCGATATGGTGTTTTGCAACGGTAAGGACTTTGCTTCTCGCACCCCAGTAACCTTTAGCCTGCGCAAGGATGCGCTTTCGGCGGCGATGGGAGGCAACTTTATTCTGAGAACGTGGCATAGTTGCTCTTGATTCCTTTCATGTCAGTGTTATAGATTACGTGAGTTTCCAATGTGACAGCACGATGTCACACCTGCAGCAACATTTTGATCTTTTTCTGTTCGGGAACAGATGCGAGGGTTGCCTTTCGCAGATGACGTTTCCTCTTCTGCGTCTTGGAGGACAGAATATGACTGCGATAGGCCTTGTGTCTCTTAAATTTCCCTGTACCCGTGCGCTTAAATCTCTTTTTTGTTCCTGAGCTTGTTTTCATTTTTGGCATAGAATTCTTCCGTTATGGTTGATTGGATTCTACCGGTTTCTGTTTACCTTCCGCCTTCTTCTTTCCACCCCGTTCCGGAGCAAAAATCATAGCCATACTCCGTCCTTCGAGCTTGGCTTCCTGGTCCACCTTGGCGACCTCAACAAGCTGCTCCGTGAGGCGCTGAAGAAGTTTTTCTCCATGTTCCTTATAGGTAATCTCGCGGCCTTTAAAAACAACCGTTGCTTTTACCTTATGCCCCTCCTCCAGGAATCGTTTGGCGTGCCGGGCTTTGAAATTAAAATCATGATCATCAGTGTTAGGATGAAAGCGCAGCTCCTTGAGTTGTGTCACGTGCTGGTGCTTTCGTTGAAGCTTGTCCTTTTTCGTCTGCTCGTACTTGAATTTTCCGAAGTCCATAATCTTACACACCGGCGGGGTGGCATTCGGAACAATTTCAATGAGATCAAGGCCACGCTGCTGGGCGATTCTCAGCCCCTCACTCGGGCTCATGATACCAACTTGTCCATTTTCATCAATGATGCGTACCTTGGACGTGCGAATCTCGTCATTGATGCGAACACGCTCGGATCCTTTAATAGTTCTTCTCCTATGATGTTAATAGCTTGTGATCGATTTCATTTTTAATTTTCAGGCAGAAATCATCAATGGTGATAGCACCAAGATCACCTTTCCGATGCTGCCGCACGGCGACAGTCCGATTGCCCCGCTCCTTCTCACCGACAACGAGCATATATGGAACCTTCTTCAACTCCCACTCACGGATCTTGAATCCAACCTTCTCATTGCGTCCGTCAAGCTCAACGCGGATACCGGCGCGTGATAACATCTCATAAACCTCACGGGCATAGTCCTGGAAGGCGTCGGTAATCGGGAGAACAGCCGCCTGGACGGGTGCAAGCCATGTCGGGAACGCACCGGCAAAGTGTTCTGTAATAATGCCAATAAAGCGTTCAAAGGAGCCGAAGATCGCCCGATGAATTGCTACCGGCCTGCGCCGTGTTCCCTGTTCATCGACGTATTCCAGATCAAAACGTTCAGGCAACATAACAAAATCGAGCTGTATTGTTGCCACCTGCCAGTCCCTCCCTATGGCGTCCTCGATCTGTATGTCGATTTTGGGTCCGTAGAACGCTCCGTCTTTCGGTTTAGTCTCGAACTGAATCTTGTTGGCTTCAAGAGCACGCCTGAGGCTCTCCTCCGCCTGTTCCCAGAGAGCCGGATCACCCATTGCATTTTCAGGTTTTGTCGAAAGATTGAACGACGGCTTGAGCCCAAAGACAGAGTAAAAATGGGATACAAGTTCAAGCAGTTCAGTGATCTCGGATAGAATCTGGTCTGGTCGGCAATAGATATGTGCATCGTCCATCGTAATCTGCCTGACGCGGAACATCCCCCCCAATGCGCCGGAGATCTCGTTCCTGTGAAGTCTGCCGATCTCTGAGAAACGCAACGGGAGATCCTTGTAGCTGCGTAATTTATGCCGATAGACATAGGTACTTTCAGGGCAGTTCATCGGTTTCAGGCTATAGATGGTCTCATCGCTTTCAATGCGAAACATGTTCTCCTGATAATGAGACCAGTGCCCTGATTGTTCCCACAAATCCTTCTTGACCATGATGGGGGTTGAAATCTCCTGATAATTCCGCTTGTCAAGTTCGGCACGGAGAAAGCGCTCCAGCTCCCGGAAAATGATCATTCCATGAGGAAGCCAGAATGGCGCACCGGGAGAGACGTCATGAAAAACAAAGAGATCCAGTTCCCGCCCAAGTTTACGATGATCCCTCCGCTTCGCCTCTTCGATCCGGAAAAGATAATCATCCAACTCGTTCTTTGAAGGGAATGTAATCCCATAAATCCGCTGAAGCATTTTTCGCTTCACATCGCCGCGCCAATATGCACCAGCAACGCTCAGGAGCTTAATCGCTTTAATCCTGCTGGTTGACGGGATATGCGGACCATAGCAGAGATCGGTAAAATTTCCGTGGTGGTAGAAGGTAATCGTTTCCCCCTTCAGCTCATCCAACAATTCCAGCTTATAGGGATCTCCCTTCGCTTTGAAGTAGGCGACTGCATCTTCCCACGATTTCGTTTCGCGAATGAACGGCGCATCGCGTTTTGCGAACTCGTACATTTTTTCTTCGATTTTCGCAAGATCATCAGTCGAAAGAGTGTGATCTCCCATATCGATATCGTAGTAGAAGCCGTTGTCGATTGGTGGTCCTATGCCAAATTTTGTTCCAGGGAAGATCGCTTCAACCGCTTCTGCCATTAAATGCGCAGAGCTGTGCCAATAGGCGTGCTTGCCGCCGTCATCGCCCCATTTCAATATCCGGAATGTCCCCGAGCCAGGCAGAGGGCGGGAGAGGTCCAACACTTCGCCGTTCAGTTCCACGGCAAGGGCTTCGCGGGCGAGGCCGGAACTGATCCCTTTCGCAATCTCGAGCCCGGTTACGCCTGAGGGGAACTCTTTGGACGTTCCATCAGGAAATGTGAGTGATACTACAGACATTTCTTCATTTTAATATAAAAAAATCGGAACGCATCCGATTTCAGCGATCACACGATTCGATTTCTCAATCCAACTGAAATTAATATCTGTCGCACGTGGGCTCTATAGGACTCGAACCTATGACCTCTACCATGTCAAGGTAGCGCTCTAACCAACTGAGCTAAGAGCCCGGGATGGTAGTTCTTTCCGTGCCGGGGACCGGAATCGAACCGGCACTCTCCTTGCGAAGAACAGGATTTTAAGTCCTGTGCGTCTACCAGTTTCGCCACCCCGGCAAACCAAATCAGAACTCCAAAAGTCTATCCGGACTTTTGAATTTCTCAGAGGCGCCGGGCGGATTCGAACCGTCGCATAAAGGTTTTGCAGACCTCTCCCTTACCACTTGGGTACGGCGCCAACAACCCTGCCAAAAATATGCCCCGCCATCTGAATAAAACGGAATCGGCGAGGCGCTTTCGTAATTTTCCCCTTCCCAATTTTTGGGGACGGGCAAATTCCCCCATTTTCTTGTCGAGCGGGAAACGGGATTTGAACCCGCGACATTCACCTTGGCAAGGTGACGCTCTACCAACTGAGCTATTCCCGCATATCTAAAGGGGTTAATATACTGAAATTTATGATGTACTGCAACTGCAAAAGCTCCAACCCGGGCAAAAATCGAGTCAGCTTTTTATCAAAACATGTCAAAAATAGGGCTGTTCCAAGATGTCCAAGAGTATCTGATCGGGCGAGTTCGCAAAAAAATCTGACCGCTGAAGTGAAATATTCAACGGCTTATCTCAAGTATTTTGTATTCGAGTGTTCCGGCGGGAACCGGGATTTTGACCGTATCCCCCTGGACTTTCCCCATTAAACCTCTCCCTATGGGTGAGGTCACCGATATTTTGTTCTTCTCAAAATCGGCCTCCTCGGGTGAAACGAGTGTGTAAAGAACAATTTCCTCAGACTTGATATCCTGCAACTTTACTTTAGAAAGTATATAAACTTTGTCGTTGGGTAGCTCCTTGCTTTCAATGATCCGTGCGCGGGAAAGTGTTTGTTCAAGTTTGGAGATCCGAAGCTCGAGGTGCTGCTGTTCCTCCTTAGCGGCATCATATTCCGCATTCTCAGACAAATCACCATGGCTACGTGCTTCACTGATCTTTTGGGCAATCTCCGCCCGCCCATTGAGCTTAAGCTTATGGAGTTCATGCTCCAGCTCAACGAGTCGCTCACGAGTGAGGTATACCACGCCGTTGGTTTTATTATTCTCTGCCATAGAATTTACCTGAATTATTCCTTGCCCAAAATGGACCACCCGCGGGATATGTGAAAAATAAAAGCCATCACCCGCTTCAGTGATGGCCAATTCAACGTTCTACAGTTAATCTACACTCTGAAAATTTTAAAAGCAAGTGAAAAATATCACTATTTTTTCCTATCGATGAGGATTAAGTGACCAAGCTTATCACGTTTAGTCTTAAGGTACTTTTCATTGAGGGGATGAGATTCCGCCTCAAGGGGGACTCTCTCGACAATGTCGAGGCCGTAACCATGCAATCCTACGACTTTCTTCGGATTATTTGTCATGAGTCTGATCTTGCCAACGCCGAGATCCCTCAGTATCTGTGCACCGATGCCATAATCCCGGAGGTCGGGCCGGAAACCCAGCTTTTCATTAGCTTCCACTGTGTCCATCCCTTCATCCTGAAGCTTGTATGCTTTCAGTTTATTCGAAAGTCCGATTCCTCTTCCCTCCTGCCGCATGTAGACAACCACCCCTTCTCCTGCCTGCTCCACCATTTTCATCGCGGCGACAAGCTGATCGTTACAATCGCACCTCATCGATCCAAATACATCCCCGGTGAGACATTCGGAGTGCACCCTGACGAGGACCGGTTTATCCGGTCGGATTTCTCCCTTCACCAGGGCCACGTGCTCCTTACTATCAGTCTCCGATTTGTAAATATGAATAGTGAATTTCCCATATTTCGTCGGTAAGGATGTCGAGACGATCCGTCGGATAAGCTTTTCGCGTTCCATCCGGTACTGAATCAAATCCTTAACCGTGATAATGGCGAGTTGAAATTTTTCAGCAATATCAAGCAGCTGCGGCACGCGCGCCATCGAACCATCCTCGTTCATGATCTCACAGAGTACGCCCGCCGGGTAGACGCCCGCGATACGGCAAAGATCGATAACCGCTTCTGTGTGACCTGCCCTCCGCAACACACCCCCTTCGAGAGCCCTGAGGGGAAAGATATGACCGGGTCTTGCCAAATCACTTGGTTTTGTCTTCGCATCAATGAGTGCTTTCACAGTCGCAGAACGATCATACGCAGAGACACCTGAAGACGTACCATGGATATAATCGACAGAGACAGTGAATGAAGTTTCGTGAAGAGAAGTATTGCTCTCCACCATCATATCAAGTGCGAGCTCCCGCGTGCGATCCGGCACGAGAGCCATGCAGATAATGCCGCGACCGTTTTTTGCCAGAAAATTGATAAGATCCGGAGTACATTTTTCAGCAGCAAAGACAAAATCGCCCTCATTTTCCCTGTCCTCGTCATCAACCACAATAACGATCTTGCCGTTCTTAATGTCCTGGACGGCCGATTCGATTGAATCAAATGCTTTCAATGACATCGTTTCATTCCTCAAGTCAACTGGTTTTTCCCACCGACGTCTCCGCCGTCGGTCTGATAACGGCTGATATTGCGGCACGCTCGTATTTCACCTTCACATTGTCGGCCACCTGAACCAGCACCGTCTTATCTTCGAGGCCAACAACAGTTCCATGCGCTCCGCCAACAATGATCTTGTCCCCTTTCTGAACGTTATCGAGCATTTTCTGACGCTCTTTTTGCGCTTTCTGTTGCGGTCTCAAAATCATAAAATAGAAAATAAGGATGATCAGCGCGAACATGATAATTGTGCTGAACATCCCCCCGCCGCCACCCCCCTGTTGCGGGGTCATACCTAAGAAATTGATAATATTCAATGAACCCTCCGAGCTATGATGTTGTTAGTAATGTTGTTTCTTCCTGACGCAGTGACGCAATAAACTCCTTTTTCCAGGACTCGAAACCTCCTCTTTTTATTTCTTCACGAGCCTTGATCATGATCCTCTGAAAAAATCGCAAATTATGCAGAGTCGCCATTTGGAGACCCAAAATTTCCTTCACCTGAAACAAGTGACGGAGATAGGCACGGCTGAAACTCCGGCAGCAATAACAGTCGCATTCGGGATCCACCGGTGAAAAATCGTTCTTATGCCTTGCATTGGTTATTGTTATCGGTCCGGAACCAGTAAATAACATTGCATTCCTGCCG
>JAWOMQ010000227.1:0-10758 GCA_033852415.1 Bacteroidota bacterium | reverse complement strand
ATCACAAGAGAAACGACGAGGTACTCAGCACATACAGGACGACATTCTCAGTCGTCGACGAGGAGGTACTCGACTGTTGTAACCACGCGGACATTTTTCTTATCCGGAGAGTTGAGATCACGATCGGAGATTGTGAAAAGACCCTGGGAGGCGCTCCGGATTTTCCCCAGCTTGCTGTGCGAATCCTGGGCAAACTTCTCCGCAGCTTCCCGGGCGTTTTTGGTCGCTTCTTCGATCATCCCCGGCTTGATTACATTCAATCCGGTGAATAAGAATTCAGTTCTGCTTTGCCAATCGTTTGCTAATACAACTCCTTCCGCCACCAGTGCACCGGCTTTTTCGAGTGCATCTTTGACCACCGGGATATTGGTGGACCTGACAAGGATCGTCGCCTGGGCAATGTAGCGGAATTTCGTGTCAGTCTTCTGAGGATATAGTTCTGCCTGGTTGTCGCGGATCTTCGGCGCTGATTGGGATACATCGCTTGCCTTTATTCCCCTCTCAGAAAGGAATTTTGTAATCAGCCCCCGTTTCATATCGATAGATCGCTGGAGCGAGGAGAGATTGTTGTCTGTCTCGGTGAATGTGATTGGCCAGATTACCAGATCCGCGTCTACTTCACGCTCAGCCAGACCCTTCACGCTGACGAACCTGTCTCCTGCACGGGCAGTAATAAACGCGTGACTGAAAATAATGGAAGCTATGACAAGCCCCGTCCCGAGGAGAAATCCCCCGACAATCAGACCCGGCCGAGATTGTTGACCATTCATCCTAATGATCTCACCTAGTTTTAGGAAGCACCCAACGGGAAGCGACTATGCGGCAAGCTTCTCACCACAGTTGCTGCAAAAATTATTTGCAAGAGCATTAAGGGTTCCGCATTTTGGACATTTAGGCGGCTCGAGCGACTTGCCGCATGTGGGACAGAACTTCGCACCCGCAACGATAGGCGCTTTACAGAAAAAACACTTGTCCTTCAGACTGGTGTCCTGCGATTCTGGTGTAAGTTTTATTTCCTTCTCGATCTCGTCCTGAATATCCCTGCTGGCTTTTCTGAACTCTCGAATTCCCTTTCCAAGACCCTGAGCGATCTCCGGTATTTTTTTAGCCCCAAAAAAAATCAGGATAACGAGCAATATTAATATAAGCTCAGGTGCTCCAAGATTTCCCATGAAAATCATTCCTTTCAGTTAAACATTTGATTTCCTCGTAAAGCCTCATCCTGCCGGCCCTGTGGGCACCGACAAATTCAAGGACTTTTCGGAGGAACCACCCCGCCATTCACTTTTGCGTTGTAATATTACTAAGTTTTTCAAGGATTTCCAAACCTCATCAAAATCAGATGTTTTGATGCGGAATGGAGCTGTGAGTATTTCGATGGGCTCTTTTTATTGCAACGTTAAATTCAATAAAATTCGATATTTATGGAGGTAGAGTTCGGACTAATTTTTATATAGTTGACTTTTGTGATATAAGATTTTACATTAGACCGCTTGCATAAGCTCAATAACTACAACGATTCCGAAAGGAAATCCGATGGAGCAGGAAAGCATTCGGCTGGTCGATAATGCCCCTGGGAGGTACTACATCGATTCGAGATGCAACAATTGTGGAATCTGCTCGTTATTTGGGAACAGCAATTTCGTGGAAAGCCACAGCCAAACGTACCACTATGTGATGCAGCAGCCGGTTGATGCTTTTGAGGAAATTGCGATCAGGAAGGCAATGGTCGCATGTCCGATGAAATCCATCAGAGATGATGGAAGACATTGGAACTGAAGCTGCGAAAAAATCCCCGCCAGAAATTCCGTAATTAATTAAGTCACTGCCACGGTCTCGTGCCGTGGGAACCCTCCCACTGCACCGTGTCGAGATTCACAATGCCGGCACCTTCCCGCCTCACTTTGCATTTCGAAGTGCCTGGATAACATGCTCTTTTGAAAATTCCATTGCCCAGGACACATTTGCCTTATGGAGCTCCTCCGGAAGTTCATGGAGCTGGTCGATTTTCACTGCGGCGATTTTATTCTGATTCCATCTGCTCTGATAAATCTCAAAGTTGATCCAGTTCTTATGGCCAATGAGGTGCGCGTGGCGGTCGTCCTTGTTGGCATGACGACCTACGATGACGAGCGTGTGACTCGCAGAATGAATTCGCGCCGAGAGCTCTGATTTAATGCGGTGGATATTCTCAGGGTTTACGTCCACAGGGGGATCAACGCAGAACTCGAATTCGAATTCCGGATCATCTTCCCAACTTTCGAGAATCTGTCTCAGGTGTTTATCTGTCCCATAATCATAACTGACAAATACTTTCTTTTTGGACATGGCGATATTCTCCGTTCAATTTTCGGATTAGTCCCACAGCGCTGGAATCTGATTCCGGTAAATTTTTTGCACGAACTCAGTAGCTATCTCTTTAATTCCTGGAGGACGGTTCCTGAGGCGTCGCGAATCCTCACGGTGAGGGGCATCTTGCCAGGAAGGTAGTGTGTCGCGCACCCAAAACACGGGTCATAGGCTCTGAACGCCATCTCAATCGTATTCAGAATTCCATCGGTCACTTGTTTCCCCTTCCCAATGAGCCCGCGTGCAGCTTTGTTGATTGACATCGAGATCGCGGCGTAGTTGTTGGTCGTGCCAACGATCAGATTTACCTTCGTCAGCATCCCCTTCTCATCGGTTGTATAGTGATGCGTCAGGGTGCCGCGGGGTGCCTCGACGATGCCGACGCCTTCAGTGGGGATCTCACTGGGGATCGTTCTGATCTTTGGACCCGTTATTTCAGGGTCACAGCTCAATGCCAACGCCATTTCGGCGGCACTCAGGAGTTCGATGATCCTTGCCCAATGAGTGGCAAGTGTTGCATGAACTGGTTTTCCCCCGAGTGTGCTGTACATTTTTTCGTATTCCGCCTGCGCCAAGGGGGTTGGCATCCCGTCAGCCGCGTTGAGGCGTGACAGAGGGGTTGCCCGATAGATTCCACTATCTTTTCCATCTATGAAGCCCTTCCACCCCACCTTCTTAAGAAACGGGAACTTCAAATATGTCCACGGCTCTACATGTTCGGCGACATTCTGCAAATACTCGGAAGGAGAGTATTTCACAAATTCTTTTCCATCAGGATCGACGACGCGAACTTTACCGTCATAGAAATTGATGCGGTTTTTCTCGTCCACCAATCCCATGTAGTATGTCCTGTGCGTGAACATATCGGAAAGAATCAGATCGACATATGCTTTATTCTTCAGGACGATATCGTTGAAGGCCTGAAGGGTGAACTTGCCGAATTCAACAAACCACCGGCAATGCTCCTCGATCAGTTTCCGTTCTTCTTCCGTGATCCCTTTACTTACACCACCAGGCAAGGATGTTACCTGGTGAGTTTGTTTACCGCCCAGAATCTTGATAACCTCCTGCGTCCGCTTCCTCATTTCGATGACTTTCCCGCCGACCTCAAGGCCGACTTTCTTCACCACCCCGAGGATATTACGCTCCGCGGGCGGTGCATCCGGACCGACGATAAAATCCGGCCCGCCCAGGGCATAAAAATGCGTCGTGTGATCACCAGCGTAAAACACATTGTACAGCAACTCGCGAAGTTTCTTCCCGGTGGGCGGGGGTGTAACATGATAAACTGCATCGCACGCCTTCGCGGCAGCCATATGATGGGCCTCCGGACATACTCCGCATATACGGGTCGTAATCCGGGGCATCTCTTCGACAGGCCTCCCTACGCAAAACTGTTCAAACCCACGCAATTCCGGTATCTGGAAATACGTATTCGCAACTTCTCCATCATCGTTCAGGAAAATGTCAATCTTACCGTGGCCCTCGAGTCGGGTAATCGGATCAATTTTTATCTGCTTCATGATTTTTCAACCCTCCGTAGAATTGAGTGAGCGAGTGAAAATCTGTAGAACGTCCCCATCGGATCAGCAATCTGGTCAAGTATTTTTTCGATCTCCTCGGGTTCATGGGCATCGATCACAGAGCAAAGTGCGCTGACCATTTTAGCTCCCTGGTCTGTAACATTTGGTGGCGGTCCGTAGCAGCCGCGACACGGAACATTTGCTTTTGGACAGAGAGCGCCGCAGCCGTCGCGTGTCGCCGGTCCCATGCAAACGATACCCTGGTCTAGCAAGCACTCGTTGGGATCAGTCTCGATCTCAAACGGACGGTAAAACTTCTTAATCTTCTTTTCCTTTCGGTGCCGTGAGCATTCTTCGCAACACGTCTTCGTCCCCGCCCCAAGGACTGATCCCGCCGGCGGAAGCGGTTTCCCGCTGAGAACATATTCAATGACACTCCAGATCTGATTCGGTTGAGGTGGGCACCCCGGAATATAGTAATCGACATCAATGACCTGATCCAGTGCCTTGACCGTGTCCCATAGTTCGGGTATTTCCGTCTCACCTTCGGGCATTTTTGTATGGGTTTGCGGGATAACCCCGCCGTTCTGGACCACCGTGGAGGGAGATTCTTTATAAACCCATCGCAGCGTTGCCTCTTTTGTTGTAAGGTTGGAAAGCCCGGGGATTCCTCCTTCAAGGGCGCAGGAACCAAACGCAACCAGGATTTTGGATTTGGCGCGCAAAAGGTGAGCAATTTCAGCGTTCTCCGAATTACGTATCGATCCGTTAAATAGGCATAGATCAACGCTCTTGTCGGCCATCTTGCGCACGTCATCGTATTTGAAATCGAGAGCGACGGGCCAGAAAACGATATCGAATGCAGCAGCCACATCAAGGATCTTTTCCTGGATATCGAGCACAGCGATCTCACAGCCGCCGCAGCTTGCCGCCCAGTACAACGCTAACTTGGGTTTTGCCATTGCTATCTCCTTTTAATGAACTTCCGCTTTCGCGGGTTGACCGTTCTTCCGCTCGTTGTGTACATAGAGCTTGAGAGGCCCGAGCTGGCGGATTTCTTCGGTCATCTCATTGACCACCTCTGCGAACCTGTCCCCCTCCGATGCCGAGACCCACTCCAGACGCAGACGGCGGGGATCGATCCCAAAATCCTTGACCAGCCGCTTCAAAAACGGTATGCGCCGTATCGTTTTGTAATTTCCCTCCTGATAGTGGCAATCGCCCAGGTGACAACCCATGACGACCACGCCATCGGCTCCGAGCTGGAAGGCCTTCAGGATGAAGGCCGGATCCACCCGGCCGCTGCACATTGTTCTGACAATCCGCACGTTCGGTGCCGACTTGATGCGGGACACCCCCGCAAGATCCGCACCTGTGTATGAACACCAATTGCACAAAAATCCGATTATTTTCGGTTCAAATGACATGCTGGTTATCCTTCCAACTTAATAGTTCATCCCTTCTTCAGACCATTAATCCCTCAATTTCAGCCAGGATTTGTTTATCCGTAAATCCCTGACCGGTCATCGCCGATGAGGGGCAGGCGGCGACGCATGTGCCGCATCCCTTGCATAATGCCTCGTTTACATGAGATATCTTTTTGTCTTCAAGAAATTCGATCGCACTGTAGGGGCAGAGATTGTTGCAGATCCTGCATCCGCTGCAATATTCATCCTGCACCATCGCCCTGATCGGGTCAATTTCCACTTCACCCTTCGAAATCAAGGACAGCATCCTCGCCGCCGCGGAGCTTGCCTGCGCGACGGTGTCGGGAATATCTTTTGGACCCTGGGCGCAACCCGCAATATACACGCCGTCGGTCGTCGTGGATGTCGGATCAAGTTTCGGATGGCGCTCGAGAAAGAATCCGTCGGGGCTCTTGCTAAGCGAAAACAGCCGCTTCACAATATCACTGTCCTTCCTCGACTCAATCGCATTACAGAGAATAACCATATCCACCGGAATCTCGCGGAATCGGCCAATGAGTGTATCCTCACAACGGACCATGAGGGATCGCTCGTGGCTGTCGGACCAGGTTCCCTCGACAACTTCGGCGGCTTTGCCGCGGATCATCGTTATCCCCTCATCGAGAAGGCGCGTGTAAAATTCCTCGTATCCCTTACCGAACGCCCTCATGTCGATGTAAAATTGATAGATCGCAGCGTCAGTACGGTCGTGCACAAGATGTGCAAATTTCAGAGCGTACATGCAGCAGACACGAGAGCAGTATGGATGATGGTTCGTATCTCGCGACCCAATGCAATGGAGTATTGCGACCGATCGAGGTTCTTTGCCGTTCTTCATCAGAACTTTGCCTCCGGTAGGACCGGTTGAGTTGAGCATCATCTCGAATTCGAGAGAACTATAGACATTGTCCAGGGCGCCATATCCGTACTGCGCCATCACGGATGCATCGAATATATCATACCCGGTCGCCACGAGAATCTGACCCACATCAAGCTCGACGACTTCATCCTTCATGTCATAGTTGATCGCATTCGGTTCGCACACACTCGAGCAGATCTCGCACCCGCCGGTTTTGAAATGGATACAGGAATTCGTGTCGATGACTGGGACACGCGGAACCGCCTGGAGTGACGGGACGGATATCGCCGACTTCGGACCCAGAGTGAATTCCGGTTTCTTTCCCTTGTAATCCTCGACCACCATTTTGATATGGCCTGTCGGGCAGACCGAAACGCAGGCACCGCACACGATGCATTGATCCGATCGTTCATGGAACGCCAGTACAACTTCGCGCTGAATCCCTGTGTTTGCAAATCCGAGCACGTTTGCATGGACAACGTCACTGCACATGTTCACGCACATTCCGCACAGAATACACGCATCGGTGGCCTCATCCCGCTCGAGGCTCACGAAGCGGGGTTTTTCAATCCCCAGCTTGTCAGCCATATCCTTGACAACTTTCACATTCGGCCAGCGGGAGAGCATGAGCTCCATGATCACCTTCCGGATCCATTTGACCCTGTCAGAGTTCGTGTTGATCGTGAGACCTGCCCTGACCGGATAATTGCACGCCGTAACGATCCGGCTCCGCCTGCCGCGCACAACTTCGACGCTGCACAACCGGCAGACACCATACGGCTCAAAGTATTCGCAATGACACATTGTCGGAATCCAGATGCCGGCCTTCTCCGCGGCTTTCAGGATGGTCGTATCTTCGATTACTTCAATTCTTGTTCCATCGATATTGACAGTTACCATAGCAGACTCTCATTTTATTCGACAAAGATTGCGTCAAACTTACAGACGTCGTGACAAATACCGCATCGCCCGCACTTTATAACATCAATGGCGTGCACCTGTTTAGTTGCACCTGTGATCGCGCCATCCGGACAGTTCTTTCGGCAAACATCACAGCCGTGACCTTTCTCAAGACATATGTGCGGATCAATTGAATACGTAATCAGTTTTCTGCAGCTGTGGGCAGGGCACCGTTTCTCTTTTACGTGCGCTTCATATTCTTCACGAAAGTACTTCAATGTTGTGAGGACCGGATTCGGGGCTGAACCGCCGAGTGCACACAACGATGACTCCACGACCATATTCGAGAGTTCCTCAAGAAGAACGAGGTCTTCCTCCGTGCCCTCCCCATTCGTGATCTTTTCGAGGAGATCGAGCATGCGTTTGGTTCCCTCGCGGCACGGAATGCATTTGCCGCACGATTCTGCCTGCGTGAAGGCCAGGAAGTACTTAGCCATATCGACCATGCAGTTGTCTTCGTCAGTCACCACCATGCCGCCCGATCCCATCATGGATCCAACCTTGGTAAGCTCCTCGTAGTCGACAGGAAGATCTATGAGGCTTTCAGGAATAAATCCTCCCGATGGTCCACCAGTCTGCACAGCTTTGAATTTCTTCCCATCCTTGATGCCGCCACCGATATCGAAAATGATTTTGCGGAGCGTGATGCCCATCGGCACCTCAATCAACCCCGTGTTATTGACCTTTCCCGAAAGAGAGAATACTTTCGTACCCTTACTACCGCCCCAGGCATCGCCTGATACGTCGCCGGTTCCAATACTTGAAAACCATTTCGCACCTCGTGTTATGATCTGCGGAACATTCGCCCATGTTTCCACATTATTGAGGCACGATGGTTTATCCCATAATCCCTTTTCCACTGTGTGAACATACTTTGCGCGCGGTTCACCCGGTTTTCCTTCAATCGATGCCATAAGCGCAGTGGATTCTCCACAGACAAAAGCACCCGCGCCGCGCACGACTCTCACATCAAAATCAAACCCCTTGTCGAATATATTCTGGCCGAGTAATCCGTACTCACGGGCCTGTTTGATGGCAATCTTCAACCGTTCAAGAGCGATAGGATATTCGTTACGGATATAGATGAACCCCTGTTGAGAACCGATTGCGTATGCACCAATACACATGCCCTCAAGAACGGCGTGCGGATCCGATTCGATCGTACTCCGATCCATAAATGCGCCCGGGTCACCTTCGTCTGCGTTACACAAAACGTACCGAACATCGCCCGGTGCGTGCTTGCAGGTTTCCCATTTTATACCCGTCGGGAATCCTCCACCTCCTCTTCCCCGCAAGCCCGACGCCTTGATTTCCTGAATCACTTGATCCGGCGTCATGCTGGTCAACACCTTTGCCAGAGCTTCGTAGGCACCCCGGGAAATTGCTTCGTCAATATTTTCCGGATTGATAAGACCCCTGTTCCGGAGAACGATCAGGGTCTGATCGGCAAAGAAGGGAATATCGGACATTTTCGGAACCGGCGTCTTCTCCTTTGGGGGCGTATACAACAACTCTTTCACGGGCCTTCCCTTCAGGAGGTGTTCCTCAACGAGGTACGGGATATCCGATTCCTTGAGCAGCTGGTAGAATATTCCATCGGGCTGAACCACCATCAGCGGTCCGACCGCACAGAACCCGTTACATCCAGTTGTAACAACGGCGACTTCATTCTGCAAGCCCTGCTTCTTGATTTCCGCTTCCAGCTTGTCTTTAATTTTCATCGACTGGTTTGCGACGCAACCGGTCCCAGCACAGACCATCAGATACGTTCGAAACGCCATGAGATACTCTCCTTCAAGTAATACTAACCGTTATCGTGTTTTTTCGCTTCCGACTGCGAGCGCATAATCCTTAACGATCTGACCTTTCATCACATGCTCATCGATTATTTTCTTGACTTTATCCGGTGTCATGAGAACGTACTTCACCGGGGCAGGCTCATTCTTCACTTCGACTGTCATCATCGGCTCCTTGCTGCACAAGCCGGCACAGCCGGAGTTGGTCACAATGACATCATGAAGGCCTCGGGCTTCGATTTCTTTCATAACGCTTGTGAGGATATCCCTGGCGCCCGCTGCAATCCCACATGTCCCCATATGCACATTTATCCTGACGCGTGCTGTGCCCTGCCGGAGCGTGTTTTGATACCGGGTCTTTTCCCGGAGTTTTGCCAGATCGTCGATCGATAGCTTAGGCATGATGAATTCCTCGTTAATACTGTTTCAATATTTTCGTTACTTTTGATACCGGCACCTTCCCATGCAGGTGCTTTCCGACTGTCACGACGGGAGCAAGGCCGCAACAACCAAGGCAGCGGACACTTTCGAGGCTGAATTTTTTATCTGCCGTGGTTTCCCCCTCCTTGATGTGAAGCTCACGCTCAATCTGCTCAAGGATTTTTACTGCGCCCTGGACATGACAGGCAGTACCGGTACAAACGGCAATAGGAAATTTTCCCTTCGGCTTCAGACTGAATGCCTTATAAAATGTCGCGAGGTGATATGAACGGCTTATCGGGACATGCAGATGTTTTGAAACCTCCTCAAGCGCCTCTTTAGGGAGATAGTACAGTTCGTTCTGTACGTCCAGCAAAACCTGAATGATGTAGCTGGGATCCTGCGGGTACCTCTGTAAGATGGTGTCGAGAACTTGTGCGTCCATGGTCATTCCTCAAGCATTAGTCTGAAAGATTATTTTCTTCCTGAACCACATATCTCCTGATGAAGTTCAATGTCCCAGCCGAATGAGCATTCTCATCACCCACCTGCTCTCTGATATCGGCGGTCCGGAATATGAACTTTTTTCCATTTCGTTCGTGCGTATAGAGAATATCAATGTCGGGCCGGCGTGCGAAGATGGCAGTAATCGTTTCCCCGATTTCACCGAACGGCTTGCGATCGATATGGCTCAGCTGAAACGTTGCAGTCACTTTTGTCCCGCACCGGGGAACTGATTGAATATCCAGATGTCCATTTGCCGCTTTTGCCGATTCTTCCAGGAGCGCCAAGCCCAATCCGACTCTGCGGGTAGTCCTTGTTGTATAAAACGGATCCAGCACACCCGTTCCCACACCCGGATCCAGACCTTTACCATCATCGGCTATTTCGAGAGTGAGGAGATCGATGGCGAGATCCTCGCGGATCAGAATCGACACGTTCTTCGCACCTGCCTCGATGGAATTTTCTGCGATATCAAGTATATGCAGCGATAGATCTTCCATGGAGCCTAAATCCTCACCGTTCTACCTTCTTCGGCGCGCAACGCTTTCCGGAGTTCATTGAATGAAGGAGCCTCAAGCCGAAAAATGGTCGCACTCTTTCCAATGTCGTCGGGAAAATGAGCATCGGAGTTTCTGACGAAGGTATGATCAGCGTATGTTCTATATTGTATCCTCGCATCCTCATTACTGATATTCACTGATAATTCAAGAGCTTCAAATCTCACATCGTCCGGAATAAAACCCAATTGACCTATGACGCTGTAACTATCTCTGTCTATGTGCGATGCGATTGCCAGACCGTCTCTTTGGTGAATTTCGTCGATCACCGATTCCAGTGTCAGGTCGGTCGCACCGATCAACAATTTTGTCTGGTACCCTTCA